>JBHELP010000102.1:0-10626 GCA_046263035.1 Candidatus Dormibacteria bacterium
CTGAGCCTGGTACCGCTGGGAGGGCTGGGCCAGATCGGCCGCAACATGATGGCCATCGAGTGCGGGCCGGACATCGTGGTGGTCGACTGCGGGCTGATGTTCCCGGAACAGGAGATGCTGGGCATCGACCTGGTCATCCCCGACATCACCTGGCTGCTGGAGAGGGTCTCGCGGGTCCGGGGAATCGTCCTCACCCACGGCCATGAGGACCACATCGGGGCCCTCCCGTATGTCCTGCCCCGGCTGCCCGTGCCCGTCTACGGGACAGCGCTCACCCTTGGCTTCCTCACCAACAAGCTCAAGGAGCACCGGCTCATCGAGTCGACGACCCTGCACACGGTGCGCGCCGGTGACACGGTGGCCCTGGGCACCATGTCCGTGGAATGGATCCACACCACCCATTCCATCCCCGACGCCTGCGCCCTGGCGGTGCGGACCCTGGCCGGCGTGGTCCTCCACACCGGCGACTTCAAGCTCGACCTGACGCCGGTCCGCGGCGAGCCGCCCAACCTGGCCCGGCTGGCCCGGCTCGGCGATGAGGGCGTGCTCGCCCTTCTCAGCGACAGCACCAATGCCGAGGCGGAGGGCATGACCCCGACGGAACGGGTGGTGGCCGAGGGGCTGGCTCCCATCTTCTCGGGTGCCCCCGGCAGGGTGCTCATGGCCACGTTCGCGTCCAACATCTCGCGGCTCCAGCAGGGCATCAACGCGGCCGAGAGCTGTGGCCGGCGTGTGTTCGTCGCCGGACGCTCCATGCTCAACAACACCAAGGTTGCCCAGGAGCTAGGCCTTCTCCGGGTGGGGGCGAAGACCCTCATCTCCCCCAAGCAGCTCAACGGCATCCCCGATTCGGAGCTGGCGGTGATCTGCACAGGATCCCAGGGCGAACCGCTGTCGGCGCTGTCCCGCATCGCCTCGGGTGAGCACCCCATGGTCCAGCTCCACCCGGACGACACAGTCATCCTCAGCGCCAACCCCATCCCCGGCAATGAGGAGCTGGTCCACCGCACCATCAACCACCTGGCCCGGCGCGGCGCCAAGGTCTTCTCCGGCGCCCGGCACAGGGTTCACGCCTCCGGGCACGCCAGCCGGGAGGAGCTCAAGCTGCTGCTCACCCTGGTCCGGCCCCGTTATTTCGTCCCCGTCCATGGCGAGTACCGGCATCTGGCCATCCACGCCGAACTGGCAGCGGCCGTGGGCATCCCCAAGGAGCGCATCGCCGCCGTCGACAACGGAACCGTCGTCGAGATCGACGGGCGCGGCCTGAGGCGCCACCGGGGAGGCGCCCCGGCCGGCTATGTCTACGTGGACGGTCTGAGCATCGAGGAGGCGGGCGATGTCGTGCTCCGTGATCGGCGCGAGCTGGCCCATGACGGAGTGGTCATCGTCGTCATCACCGTCGAGCGGTCCAGCGGAGCGGTCATCTCAGGTCCTGAGCTCGTCTCCCGCGGCTTCATCGAGGAGGCCAACATCGACACCCTCTTCGACGAGGCCCGCGAGCACACCCTGGCGCAGGTCGGCCGGCTGGCACCCGACGCGGAATGGGGGGTCTGGCAGTCCGCCATCCACGAGGGACTGTCCCGATTCCTCTATCAGCGCACCCGCCGGCGCCCGATGATCCTTCCGGTGGTCACCGAGGTCTGATCACCCGGCGGGGGCCAAACGGCCGGTGGGCCGTTGCGAATCATCTGCGCGCCCGGTGTCATGTCGCCAAGACCACCGAGGCCTCCACGAGCAGCGCGTGGACGAATGCCTGGGGAAGATTGCCCCTCAGCTGCCGCTGGCGGACGTCGTACTCTTCACAGAACAAACCTGAGGGACCGCAGGCGGCGCGTGTGCGCTCGAACCACCGCGCTGCCTCCACACGGTCGCCGCCGACGTGCTGGCGAAGAGCCATCATGAACCCGCACAACAAGAAGGCGCCCTCTGCCTCACCGAGTGGGCGCGGGTCGTGGCGGAACCTGTACAGGTAGCCGTCCTCCACCAGCTCCTCCTCGACCGCGGTCAGGGTGGCGACGCTGCGCGGGTCCTCGATCGCCACCGCTCCGCGAACCGTCGGCAGGAGGAGTGCGGCGTCGATTCGCTCGTCGTCGCGCGCTCGCTTCCAGGCGCCGTCGTCGCGGACAGCGGAGCGACCCGTCGCAGCGAGGATGGTGTCGGCGAGCGTCGACCATGACGAGGAGACCCCGGAGGAGCCCGGCGCGACCCGGGCGGCAGCCCGCAAACCCGCCACGCAGGTTAGCCGGCTGTGGGTCCAGTGGCGGGGTTCCAGCTCCCAGATCCCCGCGTCTGGCTCCTGCCAGCGCCGTTCGATGGCCGACACTGCAACCTCCAGGGCTTTCCACCCGTCGAGGTCGAGGCGATCGCGCTCGGCGGCGGCGCCAAAGAGCAGAAGCGCCTCGCCCAGTGCGTCGAGCTGGAACTGCTGGTTGACCCAGTTGCCCACGATGTCTCTGCCGCCGGGGTAGCCGGAAAGGCGCAGCCGGCGCTGGTCGGGAACCGGCCCTCCCGTGACCGTGTAGGCAGGCTTGAGTTGGGGACCATCCGCCAGCAGTCGCTGGCTGACGAACGTGACCGCGCTCTGGCCGAGCTCCTCGACCCCGGCCACCAGCCCGGTGTGGCCGGCATAGCACTGATCGCGAATCCAGGCAAAACGATAGTCGTAGTTGGTCGAACCGAGCTCGCTCTCCGGCAGGGATGTGGTGGCCGCCGCCACCATGCCTCCGTCGCCGCTGGTGAGGCCGAGCATCACCGCGCATCCATGGCGAGCATCCCGTGGTGCGAGCGAGCCGCTGAGCCGGGGGACGCGCCGAGCCCATCCCGCCTCCGTCTCTGACCAGGCGATGTCGGCCTCCGGCAGCGGCTCCTCGATACCGGTGGCCTCCACCGCCATCACCATGTCATGGTGTGATCCTTCGGCCACCAGCACCTCGAGCTCCAGGGCGCCCGACTCGCCCCTCACGGGACGGGCCTTGGCGGCGCCCGACCAGCGCACTCCCAGCCCTTTGTGCTCCACCACCCACACGTCGCCCTCGCGACGCATCGACAGCGGGGCCGCCGAACCGAAGTCCGCCATGGTGCGCAACGTGCAGCGGACCCTGGCGGCTCCGCGGCAGGCGACGATGCGGCGCAGGATGATGGCGCGGTCGGTTCGTGCCGGCAGCGCCAGCGCCTCGCGGCACTCGATCACCGCGCTGTTGGTCACCCAGCGGCTGCGCCAGATCAGTGAGCCCGGTTCGTAGTAGCCGCCCCAGACATGACGCTCCACCGGGGTCACCGCGTACGATCCGCCGCCCCCGACCAGGGCGCTGAAGAGGGCCGGGTCGTGCCACCGGGGAAAGCACATCCACACCAGGTCGCCATGCGGCCCGATGACGACACCGCGCTCACCGTCGGCGAGCAGCGCATAGTCGCGGAGCACCACCGGAGCGGCTGCGGGATTGACGGTTGTCTGTGCCGTGGCCCTGTGGAGCGAGGTTCTACGGTTCCCGCTGCTCTGGGGCATGGGCGTCACGCCACCCGGAACTGTTCCGCCTGCTTCGCCTTCAGGCTCAGGCCGATGCCCGGCCGGTCGTCTGCCGGGCGCAACACACCCCCGTCAGGCTCCAGGATCCCGTCGAAGAGAAGGTGATCGACCCGCGCGTGGTCGTGGAAGTACTCGATGTGGCGGAGGTTGGGCGGCACGGTGGCGGGGTGGACGTGGATGGACGGGCCGCAATGGGCCGAGTACGGCACCTTGAACGCCGCGCACGTGGCGGCCACGCGCAGCCACTCCGTGACCCCCGCGCACCGTCCGACGTCAGCCTGCAGCACGTCTACGGATCGAGCGCCGAGCATGTCACGGAAGTACTCGAGATGGTAACCGTACTCGCCGGCGGTCACCTCGAGCGGCAGTGCCTCGCGAAGCTGGCGGAGTCCGTCGAGGTCGTCGGAGGTCACGGGTTCCTCGAACCATGTGACCCCGAGGTCCTCAGCGAAGACCCGGCCCAGGCGGAGCGCCTGCTTGCGATCGTAGGCACCGTTGGCGTCGACGAACAGCTCAACGCTGTCACCGATGGCACGGCGGACCGCCCCGATCCGGGCGAGGTCCTCCTGCCACGATTCGCCGCGGTCCTTGCCAATCTTCATCTTCACTCGCGGAATGCCCCTCTCCGCCCACCCCGACAGCTGGTCGCACAGCTCCCTCTCGGTGTAGCTGGTGAAGCCGCCGCTGCCGTAGATCGGGACGGCGCTCCGGACAGCGCCGAGGAGGCGGAACAACGGCGTGTCATACGCCCGAGCCTTGGTGTCCCACAGCGCGATGTCGATGGCGGCGATCGCCATCGAGGCGACCCCGGGCCGGCCGAGATTGCGAATCCGCCGGACCATCGCCTCCCACGTTGCCCCGCTGTCGCGCACGTCCATGCCAACGACGACATCCACCAGCAGGTCGCGCGCCAGCTTGCCGGTCGATGGGTCGGCGACAGCGTAGCCCAGGCCGGTGGTGCCGTTGCGCAACGTGGGCCGCACCACCACCAGCGATGTTTTGTCCCACTGCAGCGTGCCATCCGCCTCGGGCTGCTCGGTCGGCACCGTGTACACCCGGACGTCGACGGACTGGATGGTCAGGTCGTCGCTCATCCGCGGATCAACCGGACCACGCCGGCAGCGGCCGCCATCCCCCCGACCACTGCTCCGGTGATGATCGAGCGGTGGGTGGTCGCCCAGGCCTGATAGCTGTGGTCGCGGGCAATGCCGTCGAAGATCCCGTGCGTCGCCGCCAGCCCCGGGACCGGCTCGAAGAGGTTGTCGGGGCGGTCCGCTGACACAGGTCGGCCGGCCATCTGCTGGGATTTGAAGCCCGTGCGCGAGACGTAATGATCGGCGAGGCCGGGGAGGAGCTTATTGCCGAGGATCGCCTTGACGGCCGATCCGCCGCAGAAGATCTCACGGCGGTGGTGATGGGCGGCGTAGTACACCACCTCAGCGGGGACCTCGGGCTGAAAGATCGGCGGCACCGGCTGGGGGTGGTCGGGCAGCTTGCTACGGCACCAGTTGAACTGCGTGGTATTCACCGCCGGCAGCTGCACCATGGTGATCCACACCTTGCTCTTGTCGTGCATCAGCTCGGTCCTCACCGTGTCGGTGAAGCCGCGGATGCCGAACTTCGCGCCGCAGTACGCCGCCTGGAGCGGAATGGCGCGATATGCGAGCGCGGACCCGACCTGGACGACGATGCCGCGGTCCCGCGGCACCATCCGCTTCAGCGCCGACATGGTCCCATAGACGGCGCCGAGATAGGTGACCTCGGTGGCCCGCTTGAACTCTGCGGCCGTGGTCTCCATGAACGGCGCGAAGACGGTCGCCATGGCGTCATTCACCCACACCTCAATGGGACCGAGCTCGCGCTCCACAGCGCCGGCAGCAGCCTCCACGGCGTCGGCGTCCGCGACATCGGTGGGGATCACCAGGGCCTGACCACCCAGGGATTCCACCTCGGCGCGACATCCCTCCAATCCCTCCTCGCCGCGCGCCAGCAACCCGATGCGGGCGCCACGCTTGGCGAAGGAGTGGGCGATCGCTCGACCGACGCCCCCCGACGATCCGGTCACCACCACCACCTCTGGACGCGCCGCCCGGGTCATGCCACCCCTCCTTTGCGGGCGCCGGCCACCTGACGCTTCACCAGCCGCTCGGCGACGCGCGAGGACATCGCCATGATCGTCAATGCCGGGTTGGCGCTTCCCTGGGTGGGGCACGCGCTGCCGTCGGTGACCAGCAGGTTGGGCACCGCCCATGCCCGCTGGTCCAGGTCCACCACGCTGTTCTCCGGGTCCGACCCCATCCGGCAGCCGCCGATCAGGTGTGCGTAGCGGTGGATGGTGAGGATGTCCTGGGCGCCGGCGGCGGTGAGGATCTCGCTGATGATCCGCGTCGACCACTCCAGGTTGCGGCGGTCGTTGTCACAGAGGCTGTAATCCATCCGCGCGACCGGTATCCCGTACTCGTCGCGCTCGTCGGCGATGGTGATGCGGTTGTCGGGCTGCGCCAGCAGCTCGTTGAGGACACCGACCGTCGCCCAGTGGTTGTAATCGCGCATGTACTCACGCAGCGCCGCCCCCCAGTGCCCGTCGGCGAGCACGTGCTCCGCCCAGCCGATCGGCAGCGGGCCGACCGTCTGGATGCTGAAGCCGCGCGCGAACCCGCGGCTCCGGTCGGTCTCGTAGAACTGCTCGGATGACACCTCCGGCGGCGGCGCCTTGTACATGCGCTGCTCGGTGGGGAAGCGGCCCGCGGTTTGCGAGGCTCCCTGGACCATCACATAGCGGCCCACCTGGTCCTCGTTGTTGCAGAGGCCGTGGGGGAACCGCTTCGAGGTGGAGTTGAGCAACAGACGGGGCGTCTCGATCGAGTAACCCGCCACGGCGACGAGCGCAGCGCGCTGGTGACGCTCGGGCCCTTCCGGCTCCTGCAGGTATGTCACACCGGTGGCCCGACCGCTGTCGTCTACCTCGACACGCACTGCCATGCTGTCAGCCCGCACCTCGACCCCGTATTGCAGGGCGTCTGGCAGATGGGTCACAAACGGGCTGGCCTTGGCGTTGACCTTGCAGCCCTGCAGGCAGTACCCACGATAGATGCAGTGGGGGCGGTTGCCAAACGTGCCGTTGACGATGCCCACCGGTCCCGCTCGCATCTCGATGCCCAGCTTCTCGGCACCCTTCCACAGCTGTGCCGCCTGAGAGCTGACGGGATGCGCTGAGAAGGGGTAGGTGTGCGGATCGCCCCAGGGCCAGTTCTGGCCGGCCACCGGCAGCTCCCGCTCGACCAGCTCGTAATGCTTCTTCAGGTCCCAGTAGGAGATCGGCCAATCCGCACCGACACCGTCCTTCGACAGCGTCTCGAAGTCCGACGGATGGAACCGTGGCGTATAGCCGGCGTAGTGGATCATCGAGCCGCCCACACCGCGTCCGCTGTTGTTCTTGCCGAGCTCGATCGGGTCGTCGCCGCCGATGATCCGCTTCTGCGTCCAGTAGATCTGGTGGGACCCCACCTCGTCGCTCACCCAGTCCTCGTCCGGGTGCCAGAACGGGCCCGCCTCGATGATCACGATGCGCCAGCCGTGGCGGGCGAGCCGCTGCGCCAGCACGGACCCGCCGGCGCCGGCGCCCACGATGCAGAGGTCCACCTCGTCATCGTCGCGATAGCGCTTCATCGTGTCCTCGCCGCGGAGCCGACGGCTGTGCACGTCGAGCAGGAAGCGCGAGTCGTTCGCCGGCGGCCCCACCGACCCTTTGAGCAGCCCCTGCAGGATCACGGTTGCATCCCGTCTGCGATGCGGACCGGGTTCTCGTCGGTGGCGCCGCGCTTCTCGAATGGCTCGCGCACCGCCAGGGGCCCCATTCGCATGAACCCGCGCGGGTAAGCGGGGCCGCCGAAGCCGATCTCGTTCCAGGCCCAGGGATGTGAGTAGAACTCGGCCAGGATGGCGCGCATGCAGACGGACCAGGCGCGGCCGACGTCGAGTAGGTCCCAGACCCCGCCGGCCAAGTCTCCCTTGGCCAGGAATCCAACAATGCCGCGCTGGGTATCGAGATTCGCCGCGGCGAAGCTCTCATCGCCATAGCGCGCACGCGCCACCTCGTCCAGGCCGCGCAGCACGAGATGCCACGTCTCACGATCGTCGGGCATGCCCGCGTACTGGTAGCCGTCGAGGCGCCCCGCCGCCAGCTTGGCGTCGACCAGCTCCGCAACCGGCACGCGCGGCTCGTCATCCTGAGCCATGCAGACGTCGCAGAAGGCCCGCAGCGTGGCCTCCTCATCCGGCGCGAAGAAGCTCAGCGGCCCGCTGGAGATCTGCATCCGCTTCTGGATCACCTGACGGGTCGCGTTGTCCCAGGTGTCGACCGCGTCGAAGACATCGAAGTCGGGATACCGGCCGATCATCTGTGGGGTGGTGCCGCGGCGCTGGCGGGGCAGCCACGACTTGTCCGGCGGCTGCCGGTGAGGTCGCAGGTTGGGCAGGTGATCCGGCTTCGCGATGTCCGCCATCCTCAGCGCTCCCGCCGCAGCAGTGCCGCCAACAGTCCCATGCCGCCGACGATGGTCATGAGCCCGGGGGCCATTATTGGCGGTCCCATGGGGACGTTGTACGAGGCCAGCCGCCAGCCCCCCGGCCGGCGAGCCACCCCGCGGGCGTGGTAGTACTCACCGAGGACGCCGTTGAGCGTGTAGATACCCGCCGTCAGCGGCAGCCATGTCTTCGCCCAGCGGCGGCTGAAGACGCCACCGATGCCGGCGATCACGACCGGGGGGGTGACGATGATGGGGCTCCACATCATCTTGTTGCCGAAGCTCGCCCTGTAGTGCTCGAAATAGATCTCGGCCGTGGTCACCGCCGCACCGAACGCCGTCAGCGCGGAGAGCGAGCGCTCGAAGCGACAGTGCTCGATGTTGCGCACCACGTGATCGATGAGATGCTCGCTGTCCTTCAGATAGGCGCGCCGTCGCAGCAGAGCCACGTCAGCGACCGGGAACGAACTCGTCGATCTTCTCGCGCACGGCCTCGACCGCTCCGCTGAGACCGTCTCCAGGATCCTCGAGCACCGCGTGGGCAAACTTCCGCGCCTGCTTGAAGGTGATGTGCGGTGGCAGCGGCGCCTCCTCGGGATCGGTCATCGCGTCCAGGATCACCGGCCGGTCGGCCGCGAACGCCTGGGAGACCGCCTCCTCGATGTCGGCGGCGCGGGTGATGCGGATGCCCTTCAGGCCGATCAGACCGGCGTACTCATGGAAGGGGACGTAGGGGATCGACTGCGACGCCTCGAAACGCGGCTCCCCCTCCATGACCCGCTGTTCCCAGGTCACCTGGTTGAGGTCCTCGTTGTTGAGGACGAGGATCACCAGCCGCGGGTCTTCCCAGGTCGTGTAGTACTTCGCCGCGGTGAGCATCTCGGCCATCCCACCCATCTGCATGGCGCCGTCGCCCACCATCGCCACCGAGACGCGGTCCGGGAAAGCGAACTTGGCGGCAATCGCATACGGCACGCCCGGCAGCATCGTCGCCAGGTTCCCGGACAGCGACGCCTTCATCCCCCGGCGAACGCGGATGTGGCGAGCGAACCAGTTTGCCGCCGATCCGGAATCGCTGCTGATGATGGCGTTGTCGGGCAGGTGCCGGGAGATCGCGCTGAAGATGCCCTGGGGACGGATCCGACCGTCGCGGTCGGCCGGCTCTCCTCGGTCTTCCATCAGCTTCCACCAGTCCTTCACATCGCGGACGATCTTCTCCTGAAAGGAGCGGTTGTCCTTGCGGTGCAGCAGGGGCAGCAGCGCCTGCAGTGTCGCCTTGCTGTCGCCGCATAGGTTCACCTCCATCGGATAGCGAAGGCTGAGCATGCGCGGTGAGATGTCGATCTGCACGCCGCGCGCCTTGCCCACCCCGGGGAGGAAGTTGCTGTAGGGGAACGCACTTCCCACCATCAGCAGCGTGTCGGCCTCCTGCATCATGTCCCAGCTCGGCTTGGTGCCAAGCAGCCCGATCGAGTTGGTACAGAAGGGCACGTCGTCGGGAACGGCCGCCTTCCCCAAGAGCGCCTTGGCGATACCGGCGCCGAGCTCGTCGGCGACCGCGATCACCTCGTCCGTGGCGTGCAAGGCGCCTGCACCCACGAGCATGGCGACCTTCTCGCCGGAGTTCAGGATGTCGGCGGCAGCCTTCAGCTGGTGGCTGCTAGGGAGCAGGTTCTGCTCCACGAAGCCGATGCCGGTGTGAACTGCCTTGAGTCCCGCCGGTTGCACCGGCACCGCGTCCTTCTCCTGCACATCGGCCGGGACGATGATGCAGGTGACGGTGCGTTCTGCCTGGGCGATCCGCAGGGCACGATCGAGGCAGGGCCGGATCGTCGACGGCTCGTTGCACTGCTGTACGTAGGCGCCGGAGACATCCTTGTAGAGACTGAGAAGATCCACCTCCTGCTGCTGGTCGGCCCCCAGGGCGGTGACGTGGGTCTGGCCCACGATGGCCAGCACCGGCTGGTGGTCGAGCTTCGCGTCATAGAGCCCGTTCAGGAGGTGGATGGCACCCGGTCCAGACGTCGCCATGCAGACCCCGACCTTGCCGGTGAACTTGGCGTGGGCGCAGGCCATGAAAGCGGCCATCTCCTCATGACGCACCTGCACGTAGCGCAGACGTTCCTGGTGACGCCGAAGGGCGCCGAGGATGCCGTTGATGCCGTCGCCGGGGAAGCCATGGATGGTCTCGATCCCCCACTCGATGAGGCGCTCACACAGGTTGTCCGCCGCAGTCTTGGCCATTTCGCCCTCCCATGAACGGCACCCGTGAGCGCCCCTAACGTACCCGCCGGTACTGAACTGCCACCTAGAATGACTCCACCGTACCTCGCAGCGCAAGGCCAGCATTCTGGGCTCCGTGAATTCGCAGGCATGGTAGCCGGGCAGCGTTAGCGTCGTGCTGGGTGCCCACCCTGCGGTCCACGGACGACGGCCCCGGTAATCATCGCAACCGTGCCAATCTCGCCACATGAGTACCCTCTGGTACTGAAAGGTGTTCAGGCCCCTTAGAATGGGCGGCGCCGGCCGATCGCCACCGCCGGAGGGAAGGAGGCTCAATGCCCAGGCTCAATG
>JBHELP010000103.1:0-13531 GCA_046263035.1 Candidatus Dormibacteria bacterium
TCCTGGAGGCGGGCCAGGAACCCCTCCGGCTCGCGGACGTCGAAGAGGTAGTCGAGGTCGGGGAGCCGGTCGAGCAGGGCGGTGCCGTGCTCGACCCCCATGCAGCCGGTGAGGGCGATGGCCCGGCCTGGACGCCGGCGCTTCCAGGGTCCCAGCTCACGGAACTTGCCGTACACCTTCTGTTCCGCGTTGGCCCGAACGGCGCAGGTGATCAGCACGGCGAGATCGGCCTCCTCAAGAGCCACGTCGGGAATGAATCCGATCTCCGCGTACTGCTCGGCCAGCCTCTGATGATCGGCGTCGTTCATCTCGCAGCCGATGTGCCAGAGATGCACTCTCGGCACCCTGCCCAGAACGGCCACGATCGGCCGGCGCCGCTGTGGTCGTGCGGCAAGGGCGAGGGGACGGAACCCCGCCGCGTCGGCACCCAGCACCGGCAGTCGATTCATCGTCGGCTCAGCGAACCTCCACCATCAGCCGGAGTCCCGTCCGATCCTCACCATCTATCGATATGTCGATGAAGGAGGGGATGCATACCAGGTCCATCCCCGCGGGGGCGACGTAGCCGCGGGAGATGGCGATGGCCTTGATGGCCTGATTGATGGCCCCCGCGCCGATGGCCTGGACCTCCACCCTCTGCTGGGTTCGAACCACCCCGGCGATGGCCCCGGCAACGGCGACCGGTTTGCTGTTGGCGGAGACTTTCAGGACTTCCACGGGACTTGGTGAGCGCCTCTGGGTTGACTGATGCTGGAGCTGGTGCTGTGGCGGCGACATCATCGCACGGCGGGAATGGCGGTACCCGGAGTCGATCCTACTTGGCGTACTCAACGCTTCGGGTCTCGCGGAGGACCACCACCTTGATGCGGCCCGTGTAGGTGCCCTCGCCATGGAGGCGCCGGGCGATCTGGCGGGCGAGCACCATGGCCCCGTCGTCGTCGACCTCCTGAGGGCGCACCAGGACGCGGATCTCCTTGCCGGCCTGGACCGCGAAGCTGTGGTCGACGCCCGCGAAGCCGTTGGCGATGGCCTCCAAGCGCTCCAGTCGCTTGATGGCGGTGTCCAGCGACTCGCGGCGTGCCCCCCGGCGCGCGGCCGAGATGGCGTCCGCGGTCATCAGGATGAACGCCCCCACGGTGTGCGGCTCCTCGTCGTAGTGGTGAGCGCGGACGGCATGCACGATGGAGCTCGGCCTGCCCAGACGGGCGAGGATCTCGCCGCCGATGAGGGCATGCGAGCCACCGATGTCGTGGGCCGCCGCATGGCCGATGTCATGGAAAAGGGCGATCTCCCGCGCCTCCTGCTGGTCGTGACCGACCTCGGCGGCGAGCATGGCCGCGATGGTCGCGGTCTCGCGGCTGTGGGCGAGCACGTTGTGCCCGTAGGTGGTGCGGAAGCGGAGCGTCCCCAGCAGTTTGGCGAGCTCGGGATGGATCCCCGGCATGCCGTGCTCCCGGGCCGCCTGCTCGCCCTCCTCGCGGATGCGTTGACCCACCTCGTTGCGACTCTTGGTGACCATCTCCTCGATTCGGGCGGGATGGATGCGTCCGTCGGTGACCAGGCGCTCGAGAGCCACCCGGGCCACCTCGCGCCGGACCGGATCGAACCCGCTGAGCACGATCGCCTCCGGGGTGTCGTCCACGATGACATCGACCCCGGTGGCGGCCTCGAGAGCCCGGATGTTGCGCCCCTCCCGCCCGATGATGCGACCCTTGAGGTCGTCGCTGGGTAGCTGCATCACGGTGATCGACGCTTCACCGGTCTGGTCCGAGGCGTGCCGCTGCATGGCGGCGATGAGGATCTCCCGGCTGCGCTCGTCCGCCTCCTCCCGCACCCTCACCTCGGCGGCCCGGATCCGCTCGGCGATGTCCGACTGCAGCTCGGCCTCGACCTGGCCCAGGAGCTCACTGCGGGCATCCTCCTGGCTCAGTGCGGCAATCCGCTGAAGCTCACCGGTGACGGCGGCCCGCTCGCTCTCCACGGTGTCGACCACCGCCTGGAGCTCGCTCTCCCTCCGCTGCAGCTTCTGCTCGCCGGAGTCCACGTCGCGACGGCGGCGCTCCAGGCTCTCCTCGCGCTGAGCGACGCGCTGCTCCTGGCGGACCATCTCGCTCCGGCGCTCCCGGATCTCCGCCTCCACATCGGCGCGCAGCTTGAGCGCCTCCTCCTTGGCGGTGAGGATTATCGCCTTGCGCTCCTGCTCGGCGTTGCTGTTGACCTCGCGAAGGCTGTCCAGCTCGGCGGCATGCTGCAGGCGCACGGTCTCGACGCTGCGGCGCGCGTAGATCATCGCCGCTGCGGCGAACACCACGGCGGCGCCGAGCCCGATGAGGGCCAGGACCTCGGTGCTGATGTGTTGACCTCGAAAGTTGGAAGGGAGCCCGCCCCGCCCGGGCCGAACGCGCTGCGGAACCCGGTCGCCCCGGGGTGAACCGCTCGCCTGAACCGGCTGCGAGCCGGCTCGCCGCATTGTACGGGGCGGGCGGCTCCCACTGTGGCCGAGACGTACCCTGTTGACGATGACCGAGGAGGAGGCCCCCCGGGGCGACGACGAGCCGGTTGCGGATGAGCCCTTCTCGATAGCCCCCCTGTATTTCGCCAGTGCCCTGCTCCGCATCGGCGCCTTCGGCACCGGTGTCGCCATCCAGCTCGACCTCAGCGATCTCGCCGGCGGAAGGCCCCACGGCCTGGTGATCGGCACGGTGGGCGCGGCCCAGGCGATATCCGAGATGGTCTTCGCGCCCGTCCTGGCACGCTATGCCGACAGGCTCGGTCGCACCCGCTTCCTGGTGGGGGGACCGATGCTGGGAGCGGTGGGGCTGCTGCTGGTGGCGATGGCCACCCAGCCCCGCCAGATCTTCGCCGCCCGCCTCCTCGAAGGCATCGGGGCCGCCGCCTTCGTACCCACAGCGCTGGGCACCATCGCCGCGGCAACCACAGGCAACAAGCTCGCCAGAGCGAGGTCCAGCGGCGCCTTCGAGATAGCCACCCTGGTGGGGATCACCGGGGGCTTCGCCATCGGCCCGATCGTCTGGTACTACGCGGGCCGCTGGTCGTTCGTGGTCTTCGCCGCCCTGTACCTGGCCTCGTCGGCGGTGGTGCTGCGGTTCATCCCCCGGGTCCCCGCGCTCCAGGTGAGCCCGCTCCGGGCCGTGGTCAGGGCGGTGCTCGGCCCAGGACCGATCCGCAGCTTCATCCCGGCCTGGCTGGCTGCCAACGCCCTTGTGCTGGCCTTCGTCGCCAACCTCCCGGCTCTGCTCAAGCGGCAGTCAGTGCCCGGCCAATCGCTGGTCCATCATTTCAGCGAACCCTCGATCGCGGCCATCCTGATGACCTGGGCCGTTCTCTTCATCGTGGGCATCGCCCTCTGGACGCCAGTCGTCGCCCGTCTGGGACCGGCCATCACCATGCGCCGGGCGGTGCCCGGGATGTGGCTGATATGCGCCGGCCTCTTGGCCATCAACCACCTCTCGCTGAGCCATGCACCATTGCTCCTGCCCCTGGTGGTGCTGGGCATCATCGGGCTGGCCGGGTTCGGTCCCTCAGCGCTCACCTACCTGGCCGAATGCTCGGAGAGCTTTGCGGCGGACCGCTCGGCACTGATGGCCTTCTACACCATCACCCTGGCCGGTGGCGGCGCCATCGGGGCCTTCCTCGGCGGGCTGGCGGCCAACTGGCTGTACATCGACGGCCTCGTGCTCCTCGGCCTGGCCCTCTCCGTATTCGCCTTCTTCGCCCTCGGCTCCGTGGTACGCCACGAGCGCTCCCGGGAGGAGGCACTGAATCCCGGGTCGACAGGCCTGCAACCCCGACCGGAGTCCGCTCGGCGCTGACAGCCACTGAACGTCCCCGACCACCTGTCCTTGGCCGGAACTTCGCCCGGCAGCCCGGAAGAACGCCGGCGCCGCGTCAGCGCCCGTCCAGGGGGATGACCGGCGCCAGGCCGTTCTCGCCTGCTGCACTGGTGGCCGGCGCGGGCAGGGCATGGGCGCGAACCTTGGCGGCTATCTCGTCCAGCATCTCGGGGTTCTGCTTCAGGAAGTCACGGACGTTCTCCCGGCCCTGACCGAGGCGCAGATCGCCGTAGGAGAACCAGGATCCACTCTTGTCGACGATCCTGGCATCGATCGCCATGTCGAGAACGCTGCCCGACCAGGAGATGCCCTCGTTGTAGAGGATGTCGAACTCGCCGGTGCGGAAGGGGGGGGCCACCTTGTACTTGACAACCTTGACCTTGACCCGGCTGCCTATGACGTCGAGGCCCTGTTTGATGGCCTCGATACGCCGGATGTCCATGCGCACAGATGCGTAGAACTTGAGAGCCCGACCGCCGGTGGTGACCTCGGGGCTGCCGAACATCACGCCGATCTTCTCGCGCAGCTGGTTGATGAAGATCACCGAGGTGTGCGACCGGCTGATTGCGGCGGTGAGCTTGCGCATGGCCTGGGACATCAGCCGTGCCTGGAGGCCCACGTGGCTGTCACCCATCTCACCGTCGATCTCGGCCTTGGGCACCAGGGCCGCCACCGAGTCGATGACGATCACGTCGACGGCACCGCTGCGGACGAGCACCTCGACGATCTCCAGCGCCTGTTCCCCGGTGTCCGGCTGGGAGATGAGCACCTCGTCGATGTTGACACCGATCTTGGCCGCGTACTGGGGGTCGAGGGCGTGCTCGGCATCGATGAAGGCGGCCACCCCGCCCGCCTTCTGGGCCTGGGCGATGACATGGAGGGTCAGGGTGGTCTTGCCCGAGGACTCGGGTCCGTACACCTCGATGATGCGGCCCCGAGGTATGCCGCCGACGCCGAGGGCGATGTCGAGGGTGAGAGCGCCGGTCGAGATGGCCTCCACCGGCTGGGCGCTCGCCTCACCGAGGCGCATGATGGTCCCCTTGCCATGGGCTCGTTCGATCTGCCCCAAGGCCGTCGTCAGAGCACGATCCCTTTCTGCGTTCAACGCCTCGCTCTCCTTCGTGGGTGCGGGACGCCGCCCGCCGACTTCCGCGACGGGCTCGATGGTACAACTCGTTAGTGTGTTTGTCAATGCTGTAACTCCTGGGTGGAACGGCGCGGCGGCGCTGAGTGCCACGGCGCCTGAGACCCGCTGCGGGCGGGTGATCCGGGCTCGTCCATGGGGCGAACATATGTACTGTAGCGGAGATGGGCCGCGCGCGCAACACCACCGCCTCGGCAGCTGGCCGCCTAGGATGACGTGATGTTCGCGGAGCCCACCGGACTGCCGTATGCGCCTCCACCCGTGGGGGCGGCCGGCTGCTGAACACCCTTCTCGCCCTCCTGGGGGTGCTGATCATCCTCGTCGTCCTCTCCGACGCGGTGGGCACGCTGATGGTGACCCGCGGACTGGCGGGACGCTGGCGGCCCACCCGGATCTTCTATCGCGGTACCTGGCGGCTCTGGCGTGCGGTCGGTGTGCGGATCCCCTCCCCCACCGCTCGCGAGCACTTCCTCTCTATCTACGCGCCCCTGTCACTGCTGACGCTCCTGCTCATCTGGCTGGCCGGCCTGGCCACCGGCTGGGCCCTGGTCTACCTCGGTCAACGCTCCCAGCTCCATGGCGCCGACGACTTCGGAAGCCTCGTCTACTACTCGGGAACCGCCCTGCTCACCATCGGCTTCGGCGACATCACGGCGCAATCGACGGGCCTACGTCTGCTCACCCTGCTGGAGGCGCTGACCGGCCTGGGCACCATCGCCCTGCTGATCTCCTTTCTGCCCGCCCTCTACGGCGCCTACGGCCGCCGCGAGGCACGGCTGCTCACCCTCGACGATCCCTCCGGCCAGAGGATCCAGCCGACCTCCCTGATCGTGCTCGGCGCCCCCGACGGCGATGTCGCCCGTCTCTACTCCTTCTTCGCGAACTGGGAGCTCTGGACCGCCGAGCTACTCGAGAGCCATGTCTCCTTCCCCATGCTGGCTCTCTTCCGCTCCCAGCACGAGGGCCAGTCCTGGATCACCGCCCTGGGGGTGGTGGTGGACGCGGCGACCATGATGTGCGCCCTGGTGCCCGGCGCCGACGTCCGGGAGCCGTACTACCTACATCGCCGCGGCCAGCGCGCCCTCACCGAGATCGCCCGGCGGCTTCATCTCAGGCCGGCAACGGAGGCCGGTCCCATGGTCGACCGCGAGCGCTTCGACGTCGCCTATGGTCGAGTTGTCGAGACCGGCCTGCCGGTGCGTGACGCCGACGAGGCGTGGGAGCTCCTCAAGGGCTACCGCTCGGCGTATGCCAGCACCCTGCAGGCCCTCATCGACTTCCTGGTGGCGCCGCCGGGGTTCTGGGGCCACTCCGCGGCCAGGGTCGCCACCACGGAGTAAGGGGGAGCCCTCACTCGCGAGGGACGGAGCGGGCTTGGGAATGGGTACCCGCCACTCTCTGGATCCCCGCAGGGTCATCGCGGCAGTCTAGAGATCCCGTACCGCCCAGGAGCGGCAGAGGCTTATCGCGGACGCCACCGCGCGGGCCCGGTTCGCCTCCCGCCCGAGGTCGCCACCCAACTCGAGATGGCCCATGCCGCCGGGCGTCGCGACCGCCACGTGGATGAGCCCTACTTCCTTCGCGCTGCCCTCCGCGGTGGGACCGGCGATCCCGGTGATGGCGACGCCAATGTCGGAACCGCAGCGCTTGCGCACCGCCTGCGCCATCGCCCGGGCCACCGGCTCGCTGGCAGCCCCATGGTCGGCGATCAGCGCCCTGGGGACGCCCAGCAACGCCGTCTTGAGCTCGTCCGAGTAGGTGATCACCCCACCACGGACGTACTTCGACGACCCCGGCACGGCGGTCAACGCCGCCCCCAGCAGACCCCCGGTGCAGGACTCCGCCGCCGCGATGGGGAGGCCGGCGCCGCGCAGCTCGTCCCCCAGCGCGGCGGCATCGGGAAAGAGCTCGGCGAGCCGTGGCCCCTGTGCTCCGGTCACACCACGAAGCTGCGGTAGCGCCACAGGTAGTCGAGCCCGCTGAGCACGGTGGCGGCCACCGCCAGGCCGAGAACGGTGAGCGCCACCGGCTTCACCCATGCATAGGGCTGGGAGAGCATGATCAGGCCGATCATCATGTTCTGCGTGAGGGTCTTGGACTTCCCCCAGGGTGTCGACCCCACCACCACCCCCTGTGACGCCGCCAGGGTGCGAAGCCCGGTGATGAGGAACTCCCGGGCGACGATGACGATCACCACCCAGACGGCCACCAGGGAGAGGTTGACCAGCACCAGCAGCGCGCTGATCACCAGCAGCTTGTCGGCGAGGGGGTCGAGAAACTTTCCCAGCTCGCTGACCAGGTTGCGGCTGCGAGCAATCCTGCCATCCACGGTGTCGGTGATGGCGGCGGCGGCGAAGACCGCGGCGGCGGCCTGGTAGTGGTAATTGAATCCGGCGAGAGCGCAGTAGACGACCACCGGCACCAGGAGCAGCCGCAACAGGGTGAGTTGATTGGGAAGTGTGAGGTGCCGCCTCACCGATAGTTGGTGAACTGCAGCGGCAGCGGAAAATCCATCTCCCGTAGTGACGCGATGACGCGCTGCAGTGAGTCCTTGTCCTTGGAGCTGACCCGCAACTGGTCGCCCTGGATGCGGACCTGGACCTTGGGATGCTCGGCTCGGATCTTCTTGTTGAGCTCCCGCGCCTGCTCATCACCGATGCCCTTCTTCAATGTGACGATCTGACGGATGTTGCCCTTGGCGGCGGGCTCCGGCTTCTGCGGGTCGAGGACCTTGAGGTCTATGCCACGCCGGTGCAGCTTGCTCTTGAGCACATCCATGATCGACTTGAGCTGCATGTCGGCGACGGTGAGGATGGTGATGGTCTCCTTCTCGAGGCCGACCTCGGCGGTCAACCCCTTGAAGTCATAGCGGGTCTGGATCTCCCGCCGCGTCTGATCGACGGCGTTGACCAGCTCCTGGTGATCGAACTCGCTGACGACGTCGAAGGAACTCTCCTGAGCCATGGGCCGAGAGGATAGCGAAGCCGTCACGCCGATGCGTAGACCTCCCAGCGGTGACGGCCGCCGTGGTCAGCAGGGGCGGGCGACGGTCCGGTGACCCGTACCGGGAGGCGCCGTGGTCAGCACGGGCCGCCGCCGGAAGGCACGGTGATCCCGTACCAGGATGCCCCCGGGCCCGCGTGGCTATGTGACGATACGGACCGTTTCGCGGTAGAGCGACTGATGCAGGAGGCATCCCGTGGCCGATGACGGTGACCGCACCTGGTCCAGCTCCATGCCCGAGATCTACGATCGCTACCTGGGTTCGGCGGTCTTTCAACCTCATGCCGTCGACCTCGCACGTCGCGCCGCGGCACTGCAGCCGTCTCGCGTCATCGAGCTGGCCGCCGGCACCGGAGTTCTGACCAGGGCTCTGGTCGCAGCCCTGCCGGGTACCTCCATCACCGCCACCGACCTCAACCCGTCGATGGTCGAGCATGGCGCCTCACAGGTCGGCGGGGTGGCGTGGCAGCAGGCCGACGCCATGACGCTGCCCTTCGATGACGGCTCTGCGGACCTCGTCGTCTGTCAGTTCGGGGTCATGTTCTTCCCCGACAGGCGGGCGGCATTCCGCGAGGTCGGTCGGGTCCTGGCGCCCGGGGGATCATTTCTCTTCAACACCTGGGACGTCCTCGAACAGAATGACTTCGAAGTAGCGGTGGTCGACGGACTGGCCCGCGCCATGCCTGAGGATCCCCCCACGTTCTTTGCGCGGATCCCGCACGGATATACCGACGTGGCCGAGATCCGAGCGGACCTGGAGGCGGCGGGCCTGCGGGTCGACGACATCAGCACCGTGAGGCTTGCCGGCCAGGCCGCCTCTGCCGGTGTGCTGGCGATCGGGTATTGCCACGGAACACCGGCCCGGTTCGCCATCGAGGCGAGCGATTCGCTGGACAGGGTCACGGCGGTGGTGACAGAGGAGATGACCGCGCGCCTGGGCAGCGGTCCGGTT
The DNA here is from genome assembly GCA_046263035.1 of Candidatus Dormibacteria bacterium. Lineage (GTDB taxonomy): Bacteria > Chloroflexota > Dormibacteria > Aeolococcales > Aeolococcaceae > JBHELP01. The sequence continues at coordinate 8,954 of JBHELP010000103.1, forward strand.
CAGGGGAGGCTCAGCGCCCATGTGGTGACGGCCCACCGCTGAGTAAGCCGCCGCCGATTCCCGCCTGAGGCTACTCCTCTCCCAGGCTCAGTAGATGTGACTCGCAGGGCGATCACGATGGACTCTCAACCGGTATCCCGTACCACGCGGCGGCGGAGGCGAGGCGCTGGTCGTAGGTCACCAGAGAGCCCAACCGTGTTCCGAGACTGCGCGCGGTCGCCACGTGAATGGCGTCCAGTGAGCGCATGCCGGCCGGTGCCATCAGGCCGGCGCTATCGCTGAGGGCGACGTCGGCTGGCACGTAGCCGATGGTGTCGAGCAGGGCGTGAACGCGAAGCATCCCGAGGGGCGACAGCCCGCACCGAACCGCCGCCCTCAGCACCTCCGTGCGCAGGAGAAGCGCTGACACCCGTAAAGATCGGCTGGCGAGGTACCGAGTCAGGGCGACGGACTCGGACTCTGGGGAAAACAGCTTTACCAGCGCGGAGCTGTCGATGTAGACCGCCTCACCGTTCGTCGGCACGCTGCTCCATCAGGGCGTCGAACAGCGATGGCTGGCCGGAAGCAGCGGGCGGCGGTGGGCTCTCCGCGAGCAGTTGGGCGAGGTCTCGCGTGGCCGGAATCAGGGCACCCCGCTCGACCATCCGATCCCACCACCGGTCGTCATCCTGGACCGGAACGAGGCGCGCCACGGGGCGGCCCCGATCGGTAATGTCTATGGTCGCCCCGGCTGCCACCCGCCTGACCAGGGCGCTGGCATGGGTCTTGAGCTCACGAATCCCCACCTCATCACCGGCCATGTGACCACATGATACTACAAGTGGCGCTCGTTGCCGGACACGCGGCGGTAGAGGCGAGGCGCAGGTCGTACTGCAGGCCAGGTGCCTTACACTAACGTTAGTGTCCGCGGTCTCTGCTACTGTACGATGGTGTTGGCCGAACCGCGCGGGAAGCTCAACGGGGTGAAGCCCGGCAGCACGCGGGCGCGCGCGGCTCTCCGCAGACTTGGGCGTCCTCGGACTCTGGCCAACGAGGTGGTGGCGCGAATCGTGGGTGAGCGCGAGGCCGGAGCCGCCCTCTCGGCAATTGCCCGACGTCTGAACGACGAGTGCATCCCGACCGCCCGGGCCGGCTCCCGGTGGTATGCGAGCACTGTTCGTGGGGTTCTCGAATCGGCGGCCCTAGACGCGGAGTACGGTGTGGCGCCGCCAGTGGCCTCGGACGATTGTTCGAAGCAAGGCGGCGGCCACCCAGTGCCGGGTCCCCCGGAATTTACGCACCCCGATCAGGTTTTCATCGGACGCGAGGACCAGATTGCCGCGCTGGAGGACGAGTTGGGCGAGGGCCATCTGGTCGTTCTCACCGGACCCCCGGGGGTCGGCAAGACGCGGCTGGCCCAGGAGGTTGCCGCGCGATCGGCCGCCAAGCAGCGGGACGGCGCGCGTCTTGTCGAGCTTGCACCGGTCACCGATCCCTCAATGGTCCCGATCGCCGTGGCCGCAGCGCTGACAATCTGGGAGCAACCCGACCGTCGCCTCGACGAGACCATCGTCGGTTGCCTGCGAAACAAGCACATGCTGCTGGTGCTGGACAACTGCGAACACGTCGCCGATGCCTGCGCGAGCTTGATCCGCGCCCTGATGCTTCACTGTCCGCACCTGACGATCGTTGCGACCAGCCAGGCGGTCCTCGGGGTGGAAGGTGAAAAGATATGGCCGGTAGGCCCGCTGGCGATCCCGCACGCCTCGGCGAGCGCAGAGGAGCTGGTTGCCTCGGAGTCTGTGTCGCTCTTTGCCACCCGAGCCACTGCGGCCAGCCCCGCATTCAGGCTCGACGAGAGGAATCTGGCGGCCGTCGCCGATCTCTGCCGCCGTCTCGATGGCATTCCTCTGGCGATTGAATTGGCCGCCGCCAGGATGGCCACCTTCGTGCCCCAGGAGATACTGAGCAGGCTGGACGGCCGATTCACCAGCCTCGGTAGCGCGGGTGCGGCGGCTCCGCCGCGGCACCGGACCCTTCGCGCCGCGCTCGACTGGAGCCACGATCTGCTCCAGGATTCGGACCGGGTGCTGCTCCGTCGCCTGTCGGTGTTCTCGGGAGGCTTCAGCCTCAGCGCAGCTGAACAAGTGGCTGGCGAGGTGGCCTCACAGGAGGCCGTCCACGATGGCTTGGCCCGGCTGACAGCCCACTCGCTGATGGTCTCCGTCGGGACGTGCGCGGGCGAACCGCGCTACCGGATCCTGGAGACGATCAGGCTGTATGGCGCCGAGAGGTTGGCCGAGTCGGGGGAGTCAGTCGCGCTCCGAAGCCGACACGCCGACTGGTGCGTGGACATCGCGGAACGCGCCGAGCCCGCCCTGACCGGCGCCGAACAGTTGGCGTGGCTGGAGCGGCTGGACATCGAGCATGACAACCTGCGCAGCGGGCTGGACTGGTTGGTGGCCGAGGGGCGCGCAGAGCAGGCGAACCGTCTGGCCGGGGCACTCACCCTCTTCTGGCGCATCCGGGGGCACATGCAGGAGGGCAGACGCCGGCTGGACGGGGTCCTGTCACTTGGCGGCGAGGTGGCGCCCCGATCTCAGGCCAAGGTGCTCTGGGGCGCGGGGTTCATGGCCCTGATGCTCGACAACCCCGCCGTCGCCATGCCCCTGCTCGACGAGTGCCTGCAGATGGCGCGCCACTCAGCCGACCGGACCCTGGAGGCCCGATCCCTGCTTCTGTTGGGTAACTGCCGCGCCAACAGGGCCGAGAGCGAGGTGGCCCGGGCCCTCTTCGCGGAGAGCGCCGCGGTCGCGCGTCTCACCGCCGACAACTGGTGCGCGGCGCACGCGCTTGGATTGTCAGGATTGACGTACCTGCGCGACGGCGACCTCATCCGGGGGCGAGCAACGCTGGAGGACTGCCTTGCCGTCGCCAGACGGGCCCGGGACGACCAGAGCCTGCGCCTTGGGCTGATCCTGCTTGGAGAATTGAGCATCGATCAGGGTGATTACCCAGCGGCTCAGGCGCTGCTCAACGACGGACTCGAGGTGAGCCGGCGCTTGAAGGAGCCCTATGCCATCCAGGCCTCCCTGCTCAATCTGGGGCGACTGGCAACCGCGCGCGGCGAGTACACCCGAGCGGGCGAGCTCCTCGCCGAGGCTCAGGCTCTACTGGATGAGGGGGGTCTGGCGGCGAATGCCGTTGACGTGCTCGTGGCTCTGGCGGCTTTGGCCCTGGCCACCGGCGACGGGGCGACTGCCCGCAGCGTGCTCACCGACGCCAACTCCCTGGCGCAGTCTGCGGGTTTCCGTCACGGACCGATGCTCAGAGGGCTCGCCCAGCTGGCGATTGAGGAGGGTGACTGGCGCGAAGCGCACCGTTTGCTGACTGAGGCCGGAGCCGGCCTCCTGCCCACGCAAAAGGCCGAACGCGCAGCGGTGATATTCGGCCTTGGAGTGCTGGCCCGGGCGGAGGGCGACCTGGGACGCTCGGTGTCCCTTCAGCGCGAGGCACTGGCCCTGACCCGTGAGATCAGACACGATCCCGCCGGCCTCGAGTGCATCGAGGTCCTGGGGGCACTCGCCGCCGATGCGGGTGACCTGCAACGGTCGGCGCGGTTGTTGGCAGCAGCGGAGGCGCATTGCAGCGCCCGCGGCTACGCCCGGTCCCGCTCCCGGCAGGCGGATCTCGATGCCGCCCTCGCTGTTCTCCGACAGGGCCTCAGCGGCGAGGCCTTTGCGAGCGCGTGGGCGGAGGGTTCCAAACTCTCCCTGGCGGAGGCCGGCGTCGAGGCGCGGAGGGGGTGGGGGCGCCGAGTGCGGGGAACGCAGGGATGGGCGAGCCTGACCCGGGCGGAGCGAGAAGTGATCCGCCTGGTGGCCGCCGACATGACGAATGCCGAGATCGCAGCGCGCCTCTTCATCTCACCGCGCACCGTCGGAACCCACCTCACCAACGTGTACGCCAAGCTAAACATCTCCGCCAGACGCGACCTGTGTCGCCAGGCAGTGCGCCGGCAGACTGAGGGTGAGCCGGACTGAAAGATACGGGTCAATCTACGACCCCTTCCCGGATGTAATCCGCGCCGGCATCCCTTAGGGTGGGAGCATGACTACCCGCAGCAGCACCATTCCAAGAGGCGCTGGATCGAGGAAAATGGGTCGGCCTCGGGCATTCGTGCTCATGGTAGGGCTTCTGGCCGTGGGCGCCTCGCAGTTCCTTCCGGCCACGAACCCTGTTCGCGCCGCAGGACTCGGACCAGCGGTGGACTCTTACAGTCCCCAAGCGGGGCCGGTGGGCGGTGGCAGCTGGGTCGTCATAAACGGTGCGGGCTTCCAGGCCCAGGACGTCGTGAAATTCGGAACGGACGCGGCGCCCTATTCGAGGGTCGACTCGGACTCGAAGATCGTTGCCGTCAGTCCACCTCATGCTGCTGGTTATGCCCGTGTCTCGGTCACGGATCCAGGCAGCGCCCTCCCGTCTGTGACGACGGAATTTCGCCAGGGATCGTTTTTTTATCAAAGTGCCGGCACAGCACCGCCGAAGCCCGTCCTCCGCACGCTCGAGCCCGCTTTCGGCTTGGCCGGGACTGCTGTG
>JBHELP010000104.1:0-17239 GCA_046263035.1 Candidatus Dormibacteria bacterium
GGTGGTGGAGGCGGCGGGCCTCCTGATGGGTCCGACGCGGCGAGGTTCTGCCCACAGCTGGAGCAGAACCGGGCCGTGGCGGCATTGGAGGTCTGGCAGCTTGGGCAGGAGATCACGGCGCCCTGCGGGGGAGGCGCCGGCGACGCCAGGGGCTGGCCGCAGGAGGAGCAGAACCGGGACGCCTCAGGGTTCAGGGTGTTGCAGTGGCCACAGCGCACCTGGATGGAGCCTCCGGAGGCAACCGCCTGTCCAACGCCTGCAGAGATCTGGCCGCCGACGCCCAGTCCCACGCCCAGGAGAGCTGAGGACAGCGCTCCACCTCCCTGGGCCGCTCCCTGGCCAACACCGAGCATCGCCTCGCCCTGGGCGTACTGCTGAAAGCCGCCGGCCAGACGTGTGTAGGTGACGTCCTTGCGATAGTTCTTGAGCGTCTCCTCATCCTCCTCCCTGATCGAGATGGTGACGTTGCCGAGGCGGACGATCTCGATGCCATACGTCCGCACATGGTCCTGGACCCTGACAATGGTCTCCCGCTCTATGTCGCCGGTACGGGCGGCGATACCCAGGATCTGCCAGCCCTGGCTCACGATGTGGCCGGTGACGTCCGTGCGCAGTACCTTGAGCAGCTGCTCCCGCATCCAGTCGGATATTTGATTGTTGGTGGTGAGGTCCTGCGTGCCTACCAGGTTGACGATCAGCGACTGGGGTTCGATGACCCTCAGGGAGTACTCGCCGAACACCCTCAACCCCACCGCGATGCCGGTCTCGGGATCGACCACATTGTCGATGCTGCCGCCGAACGGCAGGCTGGGAAATTCGCGGACGGATATGAAGTACAGCTCGGTCCTGAAGAGGTTCCCTCCGGTGATGGAATCGACCAGCCGGCCGAGAAAGGGTATCTCCGAGCTGTCCAGGCTGACCCGTCCGGGCGGGACGGTGCCCTGCACCAAGCCGTCGCGAAAGAAGACGGCCTGCTCGTCCTGCTCGACAGTCAGCTGGCTCCAGCGGCGAATGTTGGCGTCCGGCCACTTGTAGAGGATCTGGCCCTTGGCCGCGTCCGGCCTGGCGATGAACTCGCGAGCGGCCTCGCGGCCGAACAATGGCATGGGAGGCTGTTATAGCACCATCCCGGTTGTCCGGCCAGCGTCCGCGGGGATGTCCCAGCATGAGCCGTGACATGCCGAGCCATCAGAGCGTACTTCCCGGCAGCGGACCGCCCCGCGGAGGGGGATGGCTGCGCCGAGGGCACCTGCCGCCGGATCACCGTCTCGGCATCACCGTCTATCTCCGGGAGCGGCCCGACGGGGACGCTCTCGGAGAGCGGGTGGACCGGGTCAGAACGGGACGCGAGGGGCAGCGCCGCCTCTCATACAAGCAGCTGGCCGCCCATCACGGTCCGTCTCCCGGCGACCTCGCAGCCGTTCGGCGCTTCGCCGCCGATCACAACCTCACGCCCGGAGGGCTCAACGCGGCCTCCTGCGGGTTGGAGCTGTCGGGTCAGGCGGGCGACCTGGAGCGTGCCCTGGGAATCGAGCTATCCGAGCACGTCCTGCCCCATGCCGTCCGCGACGGCCACATCCCCGCTCACCGTAGCCACGACGGCCCCCTGAGCGTCCCGGCCCCCCTGGAGGGTGTGGTCCTCGCGGTCGCCGGGCTCAACGACCGCCCCTTGGCACGAGCGCATTTCCAGGTTGCGGCCAGAACGGACCCGGCGGCCGGCTACGGCGCCGAGGCCGTGGCCGAGGCCTACGGAGTCCCTCGGGGATCGTCGGCGGAGGGCCAGACCGTGGGTGTCATCGCCCTGGGAGGCGGATACACCCGCAGGGACCTTGACACTTTCTGCTCCCGACGGTCGCCGGCCATTGCCGTGCCGTCTCTGCGCGACATCTCCGTGCACGGCGCTGTCAACGCGCCCACCAACGGGGGTGACCCGCTGACGGCGGACGGCGAGGTGGCTCTCGACATCGAGACCGTCGCCGCAGTAGCTCCAGGCGCTGCGATACGCGTGTACTTCGCCCCCAACACAGACCGCGGCTTCGTCGATGGCGTGGCCCGGGCCATCGCCGATGGGTGCTCGGTGGTGTCGATCAGCTGGGGCGCGCCCGAGGCGCTGTGGCCATTCTCATCCATGGTCGCCTTCGATCGCACCTGCCAGTCGGCGGTGGCGCTGGGAATACCGGTTTTCTGCGCGTCAGGCGACAGTGGTTCCTGCGACGGCCTGTACGACACGCGTTCCCACGCGGACTTCCCGGCTTCGTCCCCACATACGGTGGCCTGTGGGGGTACAACCCTCCCGGATCTGGACCGTCGCAGGGAGACCGCCTGGAACGATCTCGCGGATGGCGGCGGCGCCGGAGGTGGCGGCGTCAGCGACGCCTGGCCGATGCCGGATTACCAGACCAAAGCACACCCGCCGGTGTCCGTGAACGATGGTCGACGGCGACGGACGCTTCCCGACCTCGCCGCCAATGCCGCTCCCCGAACCGGTTACCGGGTGAGGGTGGGCGGTCGTTGGACGGTGATCGGCGGCACCAGCGCGGTGGCTCCACTAATGGCGGGCATGACCGCGCTGATGAACGCCCACCTCAGCAGCCGCCGGCCGGGTGCCCGCATGGGCGATTTCCACGCGGCCCTCTACTCGCGATTCGCCAGGACCGGCGCCATGCACGACATCGCCGACGGGAGCACCAACGGGGGCCACTACTTTGCACGGCCTGGATATGACGCCGTCACCGGCTGGGGTAGCCCGGACTACTCCGCGATGCTGAAGATCTGCCTCGAGGACGTGGAGGGGGCGGCCCCGGAGGCGCGGCGCGCAGGTCAGCCGGCCACCCTGGCGCTCTGAGCGCCGTCGATGAGCGACCGGCCTCAACCCTCGGGTGTCGCGGCCAGGGGCAGGCTTAGGGTGAAAGTGCTGCCCACCCCCGGCGTCGAAACGACCTGGACGTCGCCGCCATGCAGCCGGGCGAGCTCACGAGCCAGGTAGAGACCCAGCCCCGACCCCGGGATGTGACTTGTCTCCCGGGTAACGGTCCGCCCGAACCGGGTGAACAGCCTTCCCATCTCCGCTTCAGCGATGCCCAGACCATGGTCACGCACCGCGACGCTGGCGACGGCGCCATCGGATGACACGACGCATTCGATCTCTCCGCCGTCGGGTGAGTATTTGATGGCGTTCTCCACCAGGTCGGCAAGCATGCTGTGGATGCGGTTGCGGTCTCCGCGCACGATGACGGGCGTGCTGGGCTCGATGAGCCGAAGCCCGTGCAGCGGCGTGGCCAGGGGGCCCACGGTCTGCACCACCACCATGGCAGCGGTCCCCAGGTCGATGAGCTCCGGCTCCAACTCGAGCCGGCCGTCCTCCAGACGGGCCGCATCGAGCATGTCGTCGATGAGCCGGTTGATGTGATTGGATCGCGCCAGCATGATGGGCAACGCTTCACGGGCGCGGCCCTCAACACCGCCAAGTGAACCGTCGTCCAGCATGGAGAGGTAGCCCTGAAGGACCGTCACCGGCCCGCGTAGCTCGTGAGCGGCAAGGTTGAGGAACTGCGACTTCACCTTCTCCAGTTCTTGGATGCGCTCCCCGTGACCCCGCAACTCAGCCACCTCGGCCCGTCTCAGCTGATCTAGACGGTTCTGAGCCTCCTGGTGCTGCCACACCAGGCCGGCCGCCAGTGCCGTGATCTTCAGAATCCAAACCGCCCCCTCGCCGAAGCCGTCGGGAGACGTGGAGTCGAAGACGCTCAGGGCTCCCAGCCGGCGGTCGCCCGACCGCCAGGGCACGGATAAGGCGTCTCGGACGCCGAGGGCGTCGATGAAGGCCCGGTACGCCGCCAACTCTGGATGGCCGTCCAGCGAACCGCGGAACACGCGGTCGTGAAACACCACGGATCCGGCGAGGTCACCGCCGTCCGCAGTGCAGGGGATCTGACGCATGGAGCTCACCTGCTCGTCGGTGAAGCCATGGGCATGCCGCTGGGCGGAGACCGTGCCGTCGTCCTGCAGCAGATAGAAAGCCGCCCGGCGTGCTCCAACGACGCGGGAGACGGTCTCGCTCAGGCGGCCGAAGAATGTGGCCATGTCGGGCGCGTTCTCGATATGGCGCGACATCTCCAGCAGGGCCTGGAACACATCCTCATGGGCACTCACCAGGGCACGGCGGGAGATGGCCTGCTCGGTGACGTCGGTGCCCACGCTCAGCAGGTGGGTGACCGCGCCCCCAGCGTCGGTGATGGGATACAGGTCCCAGTTCCAGACGGTGACGTCGCCGGGAAGCGTGAAAGTGGCGTTGGGATAGCCGACAAACTGGAAGTCGCGGAGATGCTGGGGCCGTCCGGTGCTGACCGTCTCGCTGAGCACGTCCAGAATGCGGTTCTGCTCGACACCGCGGAGACGTCCCATGGGTTTCCCCTTCAGCGGTAGGTCCTCCACCGGTGTCCATCTCTCGAACATGGGGTTGCAATGGACGAATCGGAATTCAGGAGACGCATCGAGCACCGCCACGCCGACGGGTAGCGTATCGATCACCGAGACCAGCAGGTCCAGCGACAGGGAATCCCCCAGCAGCCCCGCCAGGTCTGCCCGCTGAGCCGTGGTTGGAGGCTCGGCCAAGGCCCTCCCGTAGTGGTCGCGTGAAACTGCTGTCATCCTCTCTCCGGAAGCGAAAGAGCCCTCACTGAGGCCTGGAACTATAGCGCGACGTCGGCTGGATCTCGCTCCCTGATCTCAGGGACTGTCCTGGATGCCTCGACCCTCGCCGTCAGGCTGCGGACGGCCAGGACGCACTCCTCGACATGGGTGAGGGGAAGCAAATGGGCGGCGTGCTCAACCCGTCTGAGTCGCACGTGTCGATGGTCTGCCGCCAGCTCCTCCAGTAGGGACATGTCGAGCATCGCATCGCCCCCCCCGACCAGGAGGTCGACGGGCACCGGCAGGCGTGCCAGCCACTCGGGCGCCGCCGTCGCATCCAGTAGCTGGGCGATGCTCTGCGAGTAGGAGTCCCAGGTGTGACGCATGGCGTCGACAACCAGCGCGGGTGGCAGCTCGTCGCGGACCCGGCGTGCCCAGCTCTCGGCCAGCCGCGGACGCTTCATGCACACGTTGCGGCATATGAGCCCTGATCTCCACGTCGGCAGGTAGAGGAGGCGCTCGAGCGACGTCATGGCCGCCGCCGTACGTTCCCGGGCATCTGCGGCACAGCGAAAGAGTGGAGGACACATGGCCAGGACTCCTGCCACCAGTTGGGGGTGGGACAGGGCCAGACGGAGGGCGACGAGGGCTCCGAAGGAGTGCCCCACGACGACGGCCGGTTCACCCACCCCCACGTCGCTGAGGGTGCTGGCCACGGCGTCGGCATGGTTCGCGAGGGTGTAACCGGTGCGAGGATGCGGGGACATCCCGCAGCCAAGCAGGTCGACCGCGATCACCCGGTGCTGGTCGCCGAGGCAGTCGTAGCCGGCGCCCCAGATGCTCTGGGACCCCCCCAAACCATGGAGGAGGACGATGGGGCGACCGCTTGGGCCGTGACGACGAACGGCCAGCGATGCGGCGACCGTGCTGCCGGCTCCAGGTGACCAATCGATGGGCTCGGCCAGCCGCAGCGACCTCCCGTGACGCCGCCACACCCGCCACGCCGCGCCACCCGCGACGGCGGTCAGGGCGGCGGAGACACCGAGAGCGGTCAGTCCGTCCCGAGGGTGGATGGAAGGAGCCCTCCACACGCGGCCGCAACCTTTGACGGCTGGGGGCGACAATGACCCGGTGACGGCAGAGCCCGGCCCCGGGGAACCCACCAGCCCCCCTCGATCACGCGTCCGGGTGGGACTGCCGGACGTCCTTTGCATCGGTCCCATAGTGCTCCACTCCCTCTACTACTACGCGACCATACCCCTGGGGCCCTCCCTTATCGGTACACGGCCGCTGCTGCTGGCGGGACTGCGCGGAAGCATCCCGGCGTTGCTCACCGTCGGTGCCTTCGCTCATGTTGGGCGGGTGCCGCTCTGGGCGGCCCTGGTGGCACCCATCCTCAACCTGTCCCTCTCGGACCCCTTCTTCTACTGGGCCGGGCGCCGCTACGGGAACCGCCTGCTGGGTTACATGAGCCGCAGCGATCCCGGCACACGTCGGCGTATTGCCCGCGGTGAGCGCCTCTTCGCCCGATACGGCGTCTGGGCGGTGCTTCTGGCCAAGCCGCTTCCCGCGCCGGCGGCACTCTTCTACATGGCGGCGGGTGAGACAGCCATGCCGTTCCCCGTCTTCCTCGCATTCGACTTGGCCGGCACCCTCCTTTTCATCGCGGGCTACGTTGCCTTGGGCTGGATCGCCGGACAGCATGCTGTGGACCTTGCCGAGAAGATCTCCCAGTATGGCCTCAGGTTCACCATCGGGCTCATCGTTCTCCTCATCGCCTGGTCCATGTGGGGAGCCTGGCGCCACCCCAAGGAGCAACCCGTCGACGGCCGCTAGCCCAGTCGCCGACGCCTCAGCGGCGATCACGCGTGGGCCGTAGGCCATGTCGCCGACGCTCACGCCAAGGCCGAGGGCGACCTCGGCGGGTCACGCTCAGGACAAGGGCACTCGGCGGCGCTCATGCCCGGGGGGAGGCAACTGGACGGCGCTCATGCCGACGCCGACTCCGACATCCTGCGACGCAGGAAATCAAGCACGACGATCTCCTCGTCACTGAGCCCCTCCACCACCGCAACCGAGGTCCCGCGGCCCCGCCCGACGCCCGCCGGGAGGCTGCCGTCGAGGTGGGACGTGATGACGTCAGGGTGCACGTAGCACTTCCGGCACACGGCAGGAGTGTTGCCCAGCCGGTGCGCCACGGACGCCACCACCTGAGTGATGTTCCTCCGGGCCTGTACGGTGGAACCCGACTCCATGTCACGCAGCGCGCATGCCGCCAGGACGGTGCCCGCCCACGTACGGAAGTCCTTGGCGGTGAAGGGCTGGCCGGTCACATAGCCAAGGTAGGCGTTGACGTCCTCGGATTCGACCGTGCCGCGGGCCCCGTCGGGCTCCACGTACTGGAACAGTTCGTGCCCGGGCAGATCCTGACATCGCTTCACTATCGTCGCCACCCGGCGGTCCCGCACGTTCACCGAGTGGACCTTGCCGCTCTTGCCCCGGAATTCGAAGCGCACGCCGGCCCCCCTGACCTGGACATGCCGGTTCCGCAGTGTGGTCAGGCCGAAGGATTCGTTCTGGCGGGCGTACTCCTCATTGCCCACCCTGATGTAGGTGATGTCGAGGAGGCGGACCACAGTGGCGACCACCTTCTCGCGAGGCAGGCCGGGCAGCGCCAGATCGTGTGCCACGCGCTCGCGAAGACCAGGCAGGGCCGCACCGAACGCCCACATGCTGGTGAACTTGGTCTCATCCCTCACCTCCCGCCATCGGGGGTGGTAGCGGTATTGCTTCCGGCGCCGGGCATCCCGGCCCGTCGCCTGCAGATGCCCGCGAGGGTTCGGGCATATCCATACGTCCGTCCAGGCCGGTGGTATGGCCAGATGGCGGATCCTCTGGATGGTCTCGGGATCTCGGATGGTGGCGCCATCGGGTGTGGTGTAGGTGAAGGCCCCGCCCCGACGGGGGCGCCGGCGTATCCCGGGTGTGACGTCGGGCGTATAGCGAAGCCCGGCGGCGGCGGCCGACTCGTGAGGGTCAACGCGTACCCCACACGTCGAGCGGGCCGAACCAGGCGGGCTGCCGGCGGGCATGGCTGCTAGCCAGGACCGAGGTCGACGACGTCGGACAGTGAGAAGGTCTCGGGCGGCGTGAGCTGGTCATACGTGCACTCGGCGGGCGGCTTGTCGGGCCTCCAGCGAAGAAACCGGGAGGCATGGCGAAACCGGTCACCCTGGAGGTGATCGAAGGCCACCTCGCACACCAGCGAAGGTGTCACGGGCACCCACTCGGCGTCCCTGCCGCGAGTCCAGCGGCTGGGACCTCCCGGCGTCCGGCCTCCGGCAAAGCTCTCGCCGCCCTCGAGCGGGTGCAACTGCCGCAGGATCTCCCGGCGCTCGGCGGCGGAGAAGGAGGACGTGTGTCCCACATGATGAAGCACGCCTTCCTGGTCGTACAGACCCAGAAGCAGCGAGCCGATCGCCGCCTCCGCGACGGCTCGCCGGTACCCACCCACAACGCAGTCGACGGTTCGCAGGTGTTTGATCTTCACCCATCCCCGGTCTCCACTCCGATAGGGACCGCCGGCCGCCTTGGCCACCACACCGTCCAGACCGGCACCCTCGTAGAGCGTGAACCATGATGTGGCCAGCCCGGCATCCGCCGTCTGAGGCGTGATCGCCACCTGGTTGTTGGCTCTGACATGGGTCTCGCACAGGGCCCGGCGTTCGCGAAGGGGCAGCGAGCGCAGATCGTCCTGTCCAGAGCCGATGAGGTCGAAAACTATGAAGGTGGCCGGGATCTCCGCCGAGAGCAACTTCACCCGCGAGGCGGCGGGGTGTATGCGGCTCTGCAGGGCGCTGAAATCCAGGCCCCCCGATCCGGCGATGATGATCTCCCCATCCACGACGCAGGTGGGTGCGAGTCCCGCCAGCAGGGGTGCACGAAGCTCAGGGAAATACCTCTCCAGGGCCTGGCCGTTTCGACTTCCCATGTGGAGGTCGTCGCCATCCCGGAAGACGATGGCCCGGAACCCGTCCCACTTGGGCTCGTACACCCAGTCACCTCCGCGGGGGATCTGCGCCTGGCCCCTGGCCAGCATCGGAGCCACCGGCGGTCGAGGAACAGCCACGGCACCAGCATGCCAGCTCAGTACACCCAGGCCCCCACCTCGGAGGGCTCACCGCGGAGAACGCCGTCCGAGCGCACGGCGAGGCGGAGCAGATTGTCGACACCGTTCACCCCAGGGATCTCCTCGATCATCGCCGCCAACCTCTGGATCTCAGCCAGGCTGGCCGCCTCCCCTCGGAGCACCGCCCGACCACGATGAACACGCACCGAGTAATCCTCCGCCTTGGCGCCGAAGGTCTGGCGCAGATGGGCCTGAACCCGGCAGCGGATCACGGGGTCCGACCCCACGTCCAGGGGAGGGCGTGACCATCTCTTCTTGATGCGGTGAATCCCCATGCCACCGACCACGGCGGCAACCAACGCCGCCTTCCACGTGGGCAAGCCTCTCAATGTCGTCCCCCCTGCTGCACGCCGGCAACAGGCCGACGATGGACACACTTGTACCTCAGCCGGCCGGGGATATCAAGTGCAAGGACCTGCGCGCCCGGAGGGACTCGAACCCCCAACCTTCTCGTCCGTAGCGAGATGCTCTATCCAATTGGGCGACGGGCGCGTGGTGTGGTCAGTATCCCCGATCGCGATGATGCCCGGGAGCGTCCACCCCGATGCAGGAAGCCACCCCATGACGCCATCATTGGATGGTGACAACTGCGACCGTCTCCCGCCACCCCGGCCGCTATGCGGCGGGGGGGCCGGTGGAGCCGGGCCACCGGGAGGACAAGAGATGGCGATGACGGACATCGAGAGAGGGGTCGGTTCGGACCTAAGCTTTTGCGCAGACGTTGCCCAGCAGCTGCGCGTGGACGGCATCCGGGCCAGCACCAAGGCCGGCTCGGGTCATCCCACCTCCGGAATGTCCGCCTCTGACCTCATCGCCGTGTTGATAACGCGTCACCTCAGGTACGACTTCAACCAGCCCGAGCTCGAGGGCAACGACCACCTCATCTTCTCCAAGGGTCATGCCTCGCCGCTCAACTACGCCATGTTCAAGGCGGTGGGGGCCATCACCGACGAGGAGCTGCTCACGTATCGCACCACGAGCTCACGCCTCCAGGGGCATCCCACCCCGATCATCCCCTGGGTCGATGTCGCCACCGGCTCGCTCGGACAGGGATTGCCCATCGCCGTGGGGGTGGCCCTGGCGGGACGCATGCTGGACAAGCTTCCCTTCCATGTGTGGACACTGTGTGGCGACAGCGAGATGGCGGAGGGTTCGATGTGGGAGGCGCTCGACAAGGCTGCCTTCTATAGGCTTGGCAATCTCACCGCCATCATCGACGTGAATCGCCTCGGCCAGCGAGGAGAGACCGAATTCGGCTGGAACCTGGACGTGTACCGCCAGCGTGCCGAGGCCTTCGGATGCCATGCCATCGTCATCGATGGCCACGACATCAAGCAGATCGATGAGGCATTCGCCGAGGCGCGCCGCCAGACCGACTGCCCCACCGTGGTGATCGCGCGGACGATCAAGGGCAAGGGGTTCAGCGAGATCGAGGACCGGGAGGACTGGCACGGCAAGGCTCTGCCCTCGGAGCTTGCCGACAAGGCCATTGCGGAGCTTGGCGGACCGCTGGACATCCGCGTCGAGGTGGCCGCACCGGAACCCGCTCCGACGGCCCGTCCGCAGAGCCGGGCGGCGGTGGAGTTGCCCACCTACAAGGTCGGCGACAAGGTGGCCACACGTCGCGCCTACGGTGACGCTCTCAAGGCGCTCGGGGTGCGGCCCGACGTCGTCGCCCTCGACGGCGAGGTCGGCAACTCCACCTATGCGGAGGACTTCAAGAAGGCCTACCCCGACAGGTTCTTCGAGATGTTCATCGCCGAGCAGCAACTCGTGGCAAGTGCTGTGGGGCTGAGTGTTCGCCACTACGTCCCCTTCGCGTCAACCTTTGCGGCGTTTTTCTCACGGGCCCATGACTTCATTCGCATGGCGGCCATATCACAGGCGGACATCCGCCTCTGCGGCTCACACGCCGGCTGCGAGATAGGTGCCGACGGGCCCTCCCAGATGGCGCTGGAGGACCTGGCCTCGATGCGGTCCGTTCACGGCTCCACCGTGCTCTACCCCAGTGACGCCACCTCGACCGCGGCCCTCGTTCAGACCATGGCGGAGACGCCCGGGGTGGTCTTCATGCGTTCCACCCGCGGCGCATACCCCGTTCTCTACGAGAGTGGTGACACCTTCCCCCTGGGGGGGTCGAAGACCCTGCGCAGCCACGGCGATGACTCCATAGCGCTCATCGGCGCCGGGGTGACCCTGCACAACTGCCTGGCTGCCGCCGAACGGCTGGAGGCTGAGGGCATTCAGGCCAGGGTCATCGATCTCTACTCGGTCAAGCCCATCGACACCGAGACACTCCGCAAAGCAGCCCGCGACACCGGAGGCTGCCTTCTGGTCGTGGAGGACCACTATCCCGAGGGTGGCCTCGGCGGAGCGGTGTTGGAGGCGCTCGCCGACCTCGAGCAGCCACCCCGCGTCGGCCAGCTGGCGGTGCGGGACCTGCCGGGCTCGGGCCCGACCGCGGACCTCCTCGCCGCCGCCGGCATCGACGTCGACTCCATCGTGGCCGCGGCGCGGGCCCAGGTGACGGGGAACGGTCGAGGTTAGGTCATGCCCTCCCCGCTCCATAGGCTGAGAGAGCTTGGGCAGAGCGTCTGGCTGGATTACATCAGCCGGGAGCTGGTGACATCGGGCCGGCTCCAGCGGCTGATCGAGGAATCTGCCATCACCGGCCTGACCAGCAATCCCACCATCTTCGAGAAGGCCCTCGCGGAGGGCACCGACTACGACCAGCACATTCGTGAGCTGGTCGATTCCCGTGTCACCGATCCCAACGACATCTTCCTCGGCCTGGCCATCAGCGACATCCAGCGTGCCGCCGACATCCTCGCGCCAGTCCACAGGCGGACCGGCGGTGCCGACGGCTTCGTCAGTCTGGAGGTGCCGCCGGCGCTGGCGCACAACACCGAGACGACCGTGGCCACGGCCCGCGAGGTATGGGAGCGAGTCGCCCGTCCCAACCTCATGATCAAGATACCTGCCACCAGCGAGGGCGTTCCGGCAATCCAGCAGGCCGTCGCCGCCGGGTTGAACGTCAACGTCACCCTCATCTTCTCGCTGGAGTCCTATGAGAACGTCATCCACGCATACCTGGGAGGTCTGCACGCCCGCCGGGAAAGAGGCGAATCCCTGGATGTGCATTCCGTTGCCTCATTCTTCGTCAGCCGCGTGGACACTGCCGTGGATGGGTTGCTCCAGCGGCGGCTGGCCGAGGATCCGGGCAATCCCCTCCTCGAGGGCCTCCTCGGCAAGGCTGCCATCGCCAATGCAGTGCTCGCCTATGAGCTCTTTGAGCGGGTGTTCAAGCACGGCGCCAACTTTGCCGAGCTCCGCAGCCAGGGCGCCCACGTCCAACGCCCCCTCTGGGCCAGCACCAGCGCCAAGAATCCCAGCTATCGAGATGTGATCTATGCGGAGGCGTTGATCGGCCCCGACACCGTGGACACGATGCCGCCGGCCACCATCGAAGCCTTCAGCGACCACGGCATCGTGGCGGGCAGCACGGTCAGCCTGGACTACGCCGGTGCCCATGAGACGCTCGAGGCCCTGGGCCGCGCCGGCATCGACATGGAGGCGGTCACGCGACGGCTTCTCGAGGAGGGGGTGGCCAGCTTCACCAAGTCGTATGACGCGCTCGTAAGGGTGATAGCGGAGAAGGCCGATGCCCTGCACGGAGGCTTTGGGAGACGCCAGATCCTGGAGCTGGCCGGCGATACCACCGTTGTAGCTGCGGCCATGGCATCAGCGGAGACGGCGACAACAGCTGCTCGCCTCTGGGAACGGGATCCCAACCTGTGGAAGCCTGGCGACTCGCACCATGCCGCGGTCATAGCCAACCGTCTTGGGTGGCTGGACGTGGTGGGCACCATGAGGGAGGAGCTGCCAAACCTGCTCAGGTTGGCGGCCGAGGTTCGGGAGGAGGGGGTCCGCGACGCGGTGCTGCTGGGGATGGGCGGCAGCAGTCTGTGCCCTGAGGTGCTGAGAGCCTCGCTGGGCAGTGCGGCAGGCCATCCCCGGCTCCATGTCCTCGATACCACCGACCCGGCGGCCATCGCCTCCGTCACGGAGGCAGTGGAGCCGCGTGAGACGCTCTTCATCGTCGCCAGCAAGTCCGGTACGACGCTGGAGACGCTCTGCCACCTGAGCCATTTTTGGGAGGTGGTCCGCGAATCGGGTATCACCGATCCGGGACGGCGGTTCCTAGCCATCACGGATCCCGGCTCGAGCCTGGCCACGCTGGCAGGGGAGCGCTCCTTCCGGCGCATCTTCGAGAATCCATCCGACATCGGTGGACGCTACTCGGCGCTCAGCTACTTCGGGCTGGTCCCCGCGGCGATCATGGGACTGGACGTCGAGACCCTCCTCGACCGTGCCGATGCAATGCGGATGCAATGCTCGGCCGGCATCCCGGGCGAGCTCAACTGCGGTCTTGTGCTGGGAACCGTCCTGGGACGACTCGCGATCACTGGAAGGGACAAGGTCACCATCGTCTCCTCGGAGCCGGTGGCGGCATTCTCCCTGTGGGTTGAGCAGCTGATCGCCGAGAGCACCGGCAAGGAGGGGCGCGGCATCGTCCCCATCGGTGGGGAGGCACTGGGATGCCCCGACGTCTACGGGGACGACAGGCTCTTCGTGGCGCTTAGGGTCGGGTCGGAGTCGTCGACGCTCGATTCGCGGATTGCGTCGCTTCGCCAGGCGGGCCTGCCGGTGGTGACCATCGAGATGGCCGACCTCTACGATCTTGGAGCCGAATTCTTCCGCTGGGAGTTCGCAACAGCGGTCGCCGGCGCGGTGATGGGAATCGATCCCTTCGATGAGCCCAACGTCCAGGAGTCCAAGGACAACACGACCCGTGTGCTCGCCGAGAGTGCGGCTGAGGGCCGCGTTCCCGAAGAACCGCCGACAGTCAGCGAGTACGGCACGAGCGTGTACGGCGGCCCACCGGCGGACTCCCTCGACGGTGCTCTGAGCGCCTTTCTGGGGGGGGTCACTCCCCCGGACTACATCGCCCTGATGGCGTACGTCACCCCCAGCCCGGCCAACGATGCGGCGCTCCAAGAGTTGCGAACCGCCCTTCGAGACCGTCACCGCACGGCGACCACACTCGGATTCGGCCCTCGCTTCCTGCACAGCACCGGCCAGCTTCACAAGGGCGGTCCCAACACGGGGGTGTTCATCCAGATCACCGCCGATGATGCCGGTGACGTGCCTATCCCCGGACGTCCCTTCACCTTCTCGCTCCTCAAGCGGGCGCAGGCTCGGGGGGATCTGCTGTCCCTTCGCTCGCACGGCCGTCGCGTCATCCATGTCCACGTGGGAGCCGACGTCGAGATGGGGGTTCGTCGCCTGTCAGCCTCGATGCATCAGCCGCTGGGGACAACCGGCTGATGCAGATCGGCTTCGTCGGCCTGGGCCGGATGGGTGGCAACATGGTTCATCGCCTGCGTCGCGACGGCGATCACCAGGTGGTTGCCTTCGATCCCGATCCCAAGGCCCGTGAGGCGGCGATGGCGCACGGTGCCCTGAGCGTGGAGTCGCTCCACGAGTTGGTGGAGCGGTTGCAGCCCCCCAGAGCCGTGTGGATCATGGTGCCCTCAGGACTGGTGACCGAGGACACCGTCAACGAGCTGATTCGCCTCCTGGAGGCGGGTGATTCCATCATCGATGGCGGCAACAGCAACTTTCACGACACCGTGGCCCGAAGCCAGCGCCTGCAAGGCCACGGTCTCTCACTGGTCGACGCGGGAACCAGTGGCGGTGTGTGGGGCCTCGAGGTCGGCTACTGCCTGATGGTGGGTGGAGAGACCCAACCGGTCGATCGGCTCCGACCCGTGTTCGAGACGCTGGCCCCGGCCGATGGCTTCCTCCACGTCGGCCCCCCCGGCGCCGGCCACTTCGTCAAGATGGTGCACAACGGTATCGAGTACGGGATGCTCCAGGCGTATGCGGAGGGCTTCGACCTCCTCAAGGCCAGCCCCGACTTTGATGTCGATCTGGGTGCGGTCGCCCACCTCTGGAATCAGGGGAGCGTGGTCAGGTCATGGCTCCTGGAGCTGGCCGAGCGTGCCTTCGCCCGGGACCCCGACCTCAGCCGGCTGCGGGGATGGGTGGACGACTCCGGCGAGGGTCGATGGACAGTGGAGGAGGCCATGCGGCTGTCGGTGCCGACACCGGTGCTGGCTCTCTCGCTGATGGCCCGCTACCAGTCCCGCCGGCCCGACGCTTTCGGCAACCGGGTCATCGCGGCGCTCCGCAATGAGTTCGGCGGCCACGCCGTGAGGACGGATGACGCAGCAGTCGATCGGTAACGCCGCGCTCGACATCGAGCCCAATCCCCTCAGCGATGGCCTGCGCAGCACGCGTACCCCGCCACCCTGCGCCATGGTCATCTTTGGCGCCAGCGGCGACCTGACCCGGCGAAAGCTGGTGCCTGCCCTGTATGCGCTGAGCAGTGATGGGTTCCTTCCCCCGGGCTTCACCGTCATTGGTGCCGCGCGCACGGCGATGTCCAACGAGGAGTTCCGCTCCGCCATGCGACGCGCCGTCGAGGATCACGGGCGTGTCGTCGTGGACGATGCTGTGTGGCGTGCATTCGCGGAGGGCCTTCGCTTCGTCCCCTTCAACCTGGACGAGTCGGATGGGCTCGACGCGCTCAAGGCCGTGCTCCATGAGGTCGACTGGGAGCGGGGCACGGCCGGGAATCGAGTTTTCTATTTCAGCATTCCTCCCAGCGGCTTCAGCCAGCTCGCACAGAGGCTGGGGGCCGAGGGCCTGAGCCGCAACGATCTCCCTGGATTCCGCCACGTCGTGGTGGAGAAGCCCTTCGGACATAACCTGGAGAGCGCCCGGCGCCTCAATGCGGGGTTACACCATGCCTTCGAGGAGGAGCAGATCTACCGCATCGATCACTACCTCGGCAAGGAGACCGTGCAGAACCTCCTGGTGTTCCGGTTCGGGAATGGCATCTTCGAGCCACTGTGGAGCAGGCAATACATCGACCACGTCCAGATCACCGTGGCGGAGTCCGGTGGTGTCGATGCGCGCGGGGCCTACTACGAGGAATCCGGTGCCCTTCGCGACATCGTGCAGAACCACATCATGCAGCTGATGGCCATCGTCGGCATGGAGGCGCCCTCGAACTTCCAGGCGGAGACGGTCCGCGACGAGAAGGTGAAGCTGCTCCGAGCCGTACGACCGATCCATCCGGATGATGTGCTCCAACACACTATCCGCGGCCAGTACGCGGCGGGATGGGTGGATGGGCAGCCCGTGCGGCGCTACCGGGACGAGGAGGGAGTCAATCCCGAGTCCCTTCGCGAGACCTTCGTGGCCATGAAGGTGGACATAGACAACTGGCGCTGGGCCGGCACGCCCTTCTACCTACGGACCGGCAAGCGGCTGCCCAAACGCGCCACTGAGATCGCCATCCAATTTCGCCGAGTTCCCCACTCGCCCTTCGGCGGTCAGGTGGCGACTCCCTCGGGAACGCTACCCGTGGACTCCATAGATCCCAACATGCTGGTGCTGCGCATCCAGCCGGACGAGGGGATAACCCTGCGGTTCAATGCCAAGGTGCCGGGGCAGTCCATGCGCATTCGCACTGTGAACATGGACTTCCTGTACGGCAGCAGCTTCCTGCGCGAGTCTCCCGAGGCCTACGAACGGCTGCTCCTCGACTGCATGCTCGGCGACGCCACCCTCTTTGCTCGCGAGGACGAGGTCGAGGAGGCCTGGCGATTCTGCACGGCCATACTGGATGGCTGGCGTTCACACCCACCGGATCGCGCCCACTCGCCCAACTACGAGGCCGGGACGTGGGGGCCCGAGGAGGCCCAGGAGTTCATGGGTGGTGACGGCCGCTCCTGGCGACGCCTGTGACGGGACACCCGACCGGCCAGAAACCGTGAAGCCATGACGGTGGGGACGGTCCGCCGCTCCACACATGCCAGCGGGCTGCACTCGGTGGAGAGGGAACTGGCGGCACTGCATCGGGAGATGCTCCACCTGGGCATGGAGGATGCGCGGACGGTCCGCCTCTCCGTGCTCAGCCTCATAGCGCTCTGCGCGGATGACGGCGCCGCGCACCTCGCCCAGGAGACCATCGAGCACCTGGCGCAGACCCATCCGGCACGAGCCATAATCGTGGTTGCCGACCCAACCGGCGAGGACCGTGTCGAGGCGGACCTGGCACTGATCTGTTCGCCGGCCGCCGGCGGACAGGTCTGCGCCGAACAGGTACGGCTCCTCCTCGGCGGTGGTCCGGCGCTGCATCTGGCCAGTGCCATGAACCCCCTGCTCGTTCCTGATGTGCCGGTGTATCTGTGGCTCGTGGGGGCCTCCCACCTGGGACCTTCGTTCACCGAGGATGCGATCCACCTTGGCGCCCGCCTAATTCTGGATTCCGACGCCTATGACGAT
>JBHELP010000105.1:0-5788 GCA_046263035.1 Candidatus Dormibacteria bacterium
CTTCAAGTACCGCCGCACCGTCGCGAACGACAACACCGTCAGCTTCGGCAACCAGATCATCGACATCCCGCCCAACCCGGCGCACATCAGCCTCCGCAAAGCCCGCGTTGAGGTCCACGAGCGATTCGACGGGGATCTCCCATCTACTACCGAGGCGCCTGCCTCGCCAAGGCCGCCATGGCTGAACCCCCACCGTCTACCGTACGAAGATTCGCTCCGCGGCCCCGCCCCCCGGAAACCGCGACAGCCGATCCTGGGGCCGCCAGATCCCAAGGGCCACCGCCCGCCCCCCAGCCATCCATGGAGGCGCTGACCGCGGACGGAGTCCCTGAACCGTTAACCGGACGGAGTCGCTGGACTCCGACAGGGCTTGCTCAGGGCTCCCGAGTGTGTGCCCGGGCATGTGGTTCACGGTAGGCTGGGAGCCGATTTCGTGAATTTCATTTATGCACTACAAACTCGGAGTTCATGCCCTTCAGGAAGTTCGGGACACCGTCCGGTCCAATGACGGAGCAGATGAACCCATACCGTCCAGGGGGGACTTCAGCGGCAAAAATGCCGGACTGACCCGGGGGACGTCTCGGGAGGAGTGCGACCGACGTGACGGTCCGACGCACCGATCCGTGAAGGTGACCATCCAGACCTCCAGGGAGGTTGTCGGGTAGCCGCACGAGGAGTAGCTGGTGGTCGAGTCGGCCGACGTTGAATGCCCGAAATACGATCGGCCCGCCCGACATGTCATGGTCGTAATCGAATCCGAACTCTCGCATGGCAATGTTAATCGTGGGTGGCGTTGGCGGCAAGGCAACGGCAGGCCCGCAGCCCACCAGGACCACCGCTGCAAGTATTGATACCGCCATCCCAGGCTGAAGGGTCAACCGGACGATGTCGATCCGGGAAGTTCTCATCCGTGAGTGGTCACACAGCCCCGGGCCGGCGACGGCGGACCGGAACAACTGAACCCTTTGTGATGCGGAGGATCGCTGCGGCAACAGAAAGGGTTGCCAGCACGAGGAGCCCGACCGCCACGAAAGGGGCTCGCGAGGAACCATCGGTGGCGAACACCAGTTCGGCAGCAAAGATGTCCTGGTCGTGAGATCCCGACGCGTTTCGGGTGTCCGTCCACGCGAGCAGGACACCCGAGTCTCGCGATAAGGAAGCAAGGCGTGACCCGAACTCAACCAAGCCCTTGGCCGAGGGTACGAGGTAAGTCTGCCCCACACGCGAATTCGAACTCTGTGAGGTAATCCGTAGGTTCGTGGCAAAGCTGGCTCCAGCGTCTAGCGAGAAGGTGTAGTACGTGTCGTTGCGAAGGTTTTGAGGATCGCGTCGTCGGTCGTAGAAGACGACATCAAGCCGACCGTTTGGCGCAACTGAGAGATGTGGCAAGTACTGATGGCGGCCGTTGTTTAGTGCGTCGTCATTCAGCCGGTGTAGCTTTCCCCACGATCGCCCCAGGTCGTTGGATGCACGGAGAAACACGTCCCAGTCCCCATTTCGCGCGTCGTGCCACGCAGCGAGGACCTCGCCCTTATCGTCGGCCACCAAGGTAGGCGGCGGCATCGTATAGATCAGCATAACGCGTTCGGGGGGTGTCACGCTATCGTCGACAACGACCCCTCGTCGGAATGACTTTCCTCCATCAGCCGAGGTGGACATGACCAGGGACCATCGGCCATCCCAGGTCGGTCCCTCGAGGCCTTGATAGTCGCGAGAGTCCTCCTCAAGATCGTAATAGAGAACATAAACCGCGTGATTCTGTCCTAAGGCCAAGGCTGGCGCTACAGATCGGCGGCGCTCGGGGTCGCTGACTTGGACCGGGGTCGAGAAACTATGCCCGCGGTCGTCGGAGTAGGCGGCCTCGATCGGGTTAGACAATGGCGGTAACCCTCCGAGGGGGGCCCCAGGAGACGACCTTAGCCACACCAAATGCATCCGGCCGAAGGGGCCCGTGGTGCGGTCGATCGCCATTCGTACTTGGTAGTTTCCTGGGCCAAGAACAAGACGCGGAGTTGCAAAACTGCGCCCTCGGTCTTCAGATGTCGTAAGGAAAACCCCAACGGGCTCATTCCCCTTCCCATGCAAGCCAACGAATAGATAATTGAGAGTCCCACCGCGGTCGAAAGCTACCTCTGGTGCGTAGCACCTATCGGCGTCGGACGGTAGTCGCGGCACAGGCTTGGCACGGACCCAGCTATGCCCGCCATCACCGGAGAGCTCGAGAGCACAGCCGAACTCCGGAGCATCTACACGGCTGGCAATAACGACGAACCGCGGCTCGTTCGGGTCGATAGCGAGCTCAGGAGAGTTATTTGCGGGCTGCGTTCGTAGGCTCTCGGCAGAGACGGGGACCTCCTCGCCGGCTGTGGGATGCACGCCTTCGGCCAGAGCTGCGCCTTGTGTAGCTGTGGGGACCACCCATAGTGCCATCACCGCGCGAATCAGCATCATCCTCGACTTCGAAGACCTTCCCATGCCGAAGAGTGTCTATCTTTCGCTCGAAGTCTGGGAACCCGGTCCATTTCTGCCCATCACAGCCATGCCATCACCAGGAGAGCTCGACCTCGATATCAGGCGACGCTAGGGACTCGATCTCGATGGCCTCCACCTCGGCCAGCAGGTTTATTGGCCGCGCACTGGTGGCACGGATGGCGCTCTGCTCCACCTCCCACGAGCGCTGATCGGAGCCGATCTCGGCGCCCAGCGACCTAACATCGGTCAGCATCCGCTGCCAGCCGGTGTTGCCCCCAGCGCCTTCGAGCAGAGACACCGCCGCGACCTTCTCGGAGGCCTGGCGGCATCGCTCCGACAGCTCTCCGAGAGCCCCGGCCCGATCGCCAGGCGTTGCCTCCAGCGAGGAGTAGTCGGAGACCACCCAGGAGGCGTCACGCGCCCGGGAGATACCCACATAGGCGGATCGCTCGGTGGTCTGCCAGCCGCCGATGACGGCGTAGACCTCGTCCACCGTCCGGCCCTGGTCCGAGTAGACGTGCTGCGCATACCCCAGGCGAAGGGCATCGAGGTGATCGGTATCGACCGTCACCTCGCGCAGGGGCAGCCGCACCGTCAGCCTCCCATCCTCCGGGTCGGCGTCAACCACCAGCCCTCGCTCGCCGTTCTCCACCCTGGGCAGAGAGCGGCCGGCCTGGTCGCGCAGGTACGCCTGGCGCTCGAAGACGACCAGGTCGCCGATCATCAAGTCCTCCTCACGTTCGGTGCCACGCTTGCTGTCCCGGGCCAGCACATGGACCGACGGCCCGGTCACCTCCCCGGCATCGCGGCGATGGTGCTGGGCCATCCGGTTCAGCTCGTCGACGTCGTGGTTGCTGCCGTCGGTCAGCAGGAGGTGGTCGCTCACGTCCGCGCCGTGGATCTCCTGACGGCGGCGGTGCCACAACTCCACGGCCGCCGCCCGTGCCCCGGCCCGGTCGTGGGCGAGCAGGACCTGGCCGCGCTCGTCCAGAGCGGAGAGCGCTTCCGGGGCCCGACCCTGGCGCAGGGCCTCCCAGGCATCCTTCGCCCACTCCTCCCGGGCACGGTGGTTGTCATGCAGCTCCACACTCGGCACCCTGTCGGCCAGCACCGGCCAGAGGCCGCCCGCCTCGATGGGAAGGAGCTGGCCGGGATCTCCGGCGGCCACAACCTTGGCATCGCCGGCCGCCTCCAGCAACCGCCGCCACCTCCAGGTCTCCAGCAGCGCTCCCTCGTCGACCACGATCACGTCCCCCAACCCCGCCTCGTGACGGCCGCTGGTGAGAAATCCATAGGTGAAGGACTCGACGGTGGCGACGTGGTCGGCTCTGATGTCCAGCCCCAGCCGCTGGGCGGTCTCGCCGGCGGCCGCGACGGCGATGACGCGACGGCGGGAGAGGATGTGAGCATCGGCGATGGCGCGCAGGACCTCCCCCTTGCCGGCGCCGGCCGGGGCGGTCAGCAGCGCGATCCGCTCGGGGCCACAGAGGCGTTCCGCCGCCTGCCGCTGCTCCTCGGAGAGCGGGACCCGGGAGGCGAGGAAGGCCAGGTCGAGCAGCGCCGGATCCAGGGCGGGTTGACGGTGGCGCATCCGCTCGGCGGCCGAGGCGAGCGCGGCGCGTTCGGTCTCCACCATGTCGCGCGTCGACCAGTGCTGGTCGTCGAGCCGGATCAGCTCGGGCGATGCGGCCACGGCCGCCACCACCGAGTCCAGGTGCTCACCGGCCACGCGTCCGTGACATGCCTGACCCACGGTGTTGCGCAACTGCCCATTATCGAAGACCGCGCTTCTGGTGGTGAGACAGCGGTCGTCAAGGGGGAAGGTCAACTCGTGGAGGATGTCCTGGACGGCGGAGTCGCGGTCGGGCCGGGGGATGGGTTCGGGCCGGCGCACCCTGTCGAGGCCGAACCTGTCGCGTCCCTCGGGTCTCAGGGCCGCGCGCCACTCCGAATCGATGGCGCCGGTGCCATCGGTGTGCTTGGAACCGGGCTGGCGAGAGGCGATCACCAGCACGCGCAGCTCCTCATTGCTGGGCCTGCGCCCGTGACGGTGGCTGAAGTTGCGGACCGCCTCGGCGACCTCTCGGTCTCGCGAGGAGAACCGGTCGATCAGCTCGGGCCTGACCCCGGCGATCTCGAAGTACCGGCCGCGACGCTCGATCGGGTAGCCGAGGCTCATCAGCTCGGCGGCGAGCTGGGCCAGGTAGACGGCGTCGCCCTCCTGGGTGAGCCGGAAGAGCTCGCGGCTGTCCACCGCCCCCCAGCGTCCGTCCGCCGCCTCCGCCCCTTCACGCCGGAGGGCGAGGTTGGCGACCACGCAGTGATCGTGAAGCTGGGGGTCGGGCGCGCCGCCGCGCTTCAGCTGCTCCCCGGTCAGCCGGGCCGTGTGGTGGCGGAAGCGGGCTACGACCAGTCCCTCGGCCAGCTCGTGCCGGATCTCCCCGTCAACTCGGCGGCGCACCACGGGCGCGTGATCCTCGAGATGGGCGAGCGCGACCTCCACGGCCAGCGTCTGGGCCACCTCGAGGTCGATCCGGACGGATTCGGCAGCGTCCGCCCAGATCACCGACACCGACTTCGGCGCCGAGAAGGTGATGTCCACGCCGGCGACGTGCTCACCTGCCGATCCCCGGCGCACCAGCACCTCACCGGTGGTGGGGTCTATGCCCTCCCATACCCTCAGCAGGTCTCCTCGATCCACCTCGCCCAGCCCCACCTTGCGCGTCAAACCGAGCGCCGAGGCACCGCGACCGTGCCACCTGCCCGGCGCCGCCAGGGGGGTTCCCTCGCGTCCGAGGTAGTAGTCGCCGGGGCGCCGATCGCGGTCGCCGCCGAGGAGGTAGTCGGCGTACCCGGCCACTGCCGGGGCGCCGATCTTGTGCTGGCTCATCATGGCCGCGCGTCCTCTGCCGGCCAGGGGGCGCCGGCCTCGGCGCCGCGCGCGCCGACATTCGCATCGGCGGCTCTGGCGCACGCCCTGCCGCGCCGGGACGACGCCACGAGCTGTGCACAACTCGGAGTCGCAACGCCAGGATCACTCCACCATACCGTACGCACAGGGGTGCTCACGTGGCATCACGCTACCGGACTGGCGACAACAGAACGTCAACAGTTTCCGGTGGCGATTTCCCGCCGCTGAGCGGTCAATCGGCCTCGGGCCCGACCTCCAGCCGATGGAATCCCCGGCCTTGTGCGACCACCGAGACGTTGGAATGGCCCTCGTCGAGCCAGCGCATGAAGCGCCACAGAGCCTGGTACGAGCCGGTGCCTCGCTCCACGTAGACGGGACGTGGATGGGCGAGCAGCAGCTTGACGG
>JBHELP010000106.1:0-8888 GCA_046263035.1 Candidatus Dormibacteria bacterium
CGATTACACTATGGAGGCGTCTCTGGCTCAGCGGTCACCTCGCACCTTTGCCCGGACGCAGCGAGGCGGACACTGATGCACTCTAGGAAAAGGAGGACTTCGCCGATGACCGATAGTTCCCATAAGGACTCAGACAAGCGCCGGGGAGCGAGCTGACCGCCGAGGTGTCGTAACCGGGAGGCGCAAGACCGCATACAGCGGTCGCTCCACCTCCGAGCGCGCCGGTGGGGCATCGGAAACGGTGCCCCACCGGTCTTTTTTATGTCCCTCCGCCTAGACGAAGCGCGCTGCATCGGCCTGGGCCTGTCTCGTCGCACGTGCCGGCGCAGCCACGACCTCGTCGCGTTCGACATATCCCTCGGTGCCGTCCATGAGTCGCACCTTCACGAAGGAGCCAACCGCCCCCCGCACCGCCCACAGAGGCGTTGCCGTGTGGACGGCGGCGCCTCTGTGGGCGGTGAACGACGGCTCAGCGAAGAGGCGGTAGGGCATACCGGCCCACGACGCGACGAGGGTCACCGGCCCCGGAGGGATGCGGCGGTCCCGGTACACGGTGCGACTGTCCCCCCCACCCCGGGTGAGGAGTCTCACCAGCTGAACCGCGCGGGAGACGGCGGCCCGGTCGCGGGTCGACCGCACGGCCACCGCGGTGCCCTGGTCCTCCTCGAGGGCGGAGCAGGAGACCCACGACATCCGTCGCCGCGGGGTCTTCCACTGTCCGAAGAACCCCCGGCGCTCATTCTCCACCGCCCTGGCGGCGTTCGCGTCCAGAACCTCGAAACGGTAGGGACGGGTTCCGATCAGCTGCTCCATGGCCGCAAAGACCTCCCTCGCCGGAGGGGCGGCCAGGAAGTCCCACGAGTGGCTGGTGCGGGAGTTCACCGGCCCATCATAGGTTGGCATCCCCGGCCGTCCGGGGGTTTCGCCGGAATCTCGCCACACCCACCTCCTCCGGTGAAGACGGCCCGGTGCCCCGGTCCATGGCATAACGGTCGCACATCGCCTGAAAGCGATCGCGGGCGTGATCATCAAGCCACATTTGGTGGCGTTGGATCAACGGCGCGATGACCTCGCGCAGGTACACGCCCCTCGCCATCCACTGAAGGTAGCGGCGGCCTCCGTGACAGTAGGGTCCGTAGAGTCGCCCTCCAGGGAAGCTCCACACCAACCACCGAAAGACGGCGACATGGCGGACGTGCATTCGCAGCACCACCTGAGGTTGACGACCATCGCCGCCGAAGCTGCCCTCACCGACGATGAGCCCCAGCAGGTAAGCGCAGGCAACAGGGTCCTCGGGCGATGGCGGGGGAGGGGCATACGCCATACCCGCCATCGTACACGGTTGTTGTTTCACCGTAATGATCCACGTGAAACGCCGGTTGGTCTCATCCTGTCCACAGCCAGCCGGTCCACACGGGACCAGCTGAACTCGCGCCGCAGCCTCGGGCCGCAGAAAGCACCTGGGGATTGTGTGGAAAAGCCCGCCGCTCACGGTTCTTGCAACTCCGGGCGCCTCGGCGTCACGCCGTCCCTCGGGACCCTCTCCCGCCATAATTCAGCCTCGTGATGCCTGCAACAGTTCTCGCGGTCGCCAATCAAAAAGGTGGGGTGGGAAAGACGACGACCGCGGTCAATGTGGGTGCGGCACTCGCCGAATTGGGCAGGCGGGTCCTGCTCATCGACATCGACCCCCAGGCCAACGCCACCTCCGGGCTGGGGATACCACGTGGACAGGTCGCCGCCAGCACCTATGACGTGGTCGTCCTTGGCCGCCCCCTCGGCGAGGCCCGGATCCCAACCTCCGTCCCCGGATTAGACCTCGTCCCCTCCCACATCGCCCTCGCCGGCTCGGAGATCGAGCTGGTGGGCATGGCGCGGCGCGAAAACCGGCTCGCCTATGCGCTGGAGGGGCTCGATGGGGCGGACGATTACATTCTCATCGACTGCCCTCCGAGCCTCGGCCTTCTCACGGTGAACGGTGCCGTGGCAGCGCAGGCACTGCTGCTGCCCATCCAGTGCGAGTTCTTTGCCCTCGAGGGGCTTGGTCTCATCACCTACACGCTGGAGTTGCTCCGGCGCGAGCTGAACCCCGGCCTCACCATAGCCGGCATAGTGATGACCCTCTTCGACAGCCGGCTGGCTCTGGCCCATCAGGTGGTTGCGGAGGTGCGGTCTCGCTTTCCCGCCGAGCTTCTGACGCCCACCATCCCCCGCAACGTCCGCCTCAGCGAGGCGCCGAGTCATGGCATGCCGATAACTCTCTATGATCCCGGCTGTCGCGGCGCCACGGCGTATCGCCAGCTTGCCGCGAACCTCGACGCCAGGATGCGCCGCCCGGCCGGCGTCGCCGCCTCCGCGCTGGCGGGCCCATGACCGACGCGGCCGTGCCGCCACCATCCCGCCGCCGGGGACTTGGCCGGGGCCTCGAGGCCCTGCTCACAAATTCCGGCGCGGGAGGCGGACACCCTGCCGACTCCCCCCTCATCGAGGTCGATCCCGATCAGGTTCAGGCCAATCCCGAGCAGCCCCGGAGGCACTTCGACGATGAGGAGCTCCGAGCCCTGGCCGAATCCATTCGACTCCACGGGCTCCTTCACCCCATCGTCGTCGAGCGATCCGGCGC
The DNA here is from genome assembly GCA_046263035.1 of Candidatus Dormibacteria bacterium. Taxonomy (GTDB): domain Bacteria; phylum Chloroflexota; class Dormibacteria; order Aeolococcales; family Aeolococcaceae; genus JBHELP01. The sequence continues at coordinate 2,624 of JBHELP010000106.1, forward strand.
GGGCTTCAGGCTCGTGGCCGGTGAACGGCGGCTCCGAGCCGCCCGCCTCGGTGGGTTGGCCGCCCTTCCCGCCATCGTGCGCCCACCCGCGGACTCCGCCCGTGAGGCACTCGAGCTCGCTCTCACCGAGAACCTGCTCAGAGCCAATCTCTCGCCCATGGAGGAGGCGGCAGCCTATGCGCGTCTCTCAGACACCTTCGGCCTCTCTCACGAGGCGATTGCGCTCCGTCTCGGCCGCAGCCGCTCCGCCGTCAGCAACACCATCCGCCTGCTGGCTCTTCCGGCGCCTGTACAGCAAGCGATCGCCGACGGAAGGATCAGCGCCGGACACGCTCGGGCCCTTCTCGGACTGAACTCGTCGGCCGACCAGGCGGAGCTCGCCCGACGTATCGAGAACCAGGGTCTCACTGTGCGTGATGCCGAGCGGGCTGTGCAGGGTCGGCTGGACCGTTCCCCGGTGGACCGTCCCGGGGGGAGGGGAGGCCGTCCGACGGCGGCTGATCCGGATGATCTTGCCCTGCGACGGGGCCTGGAAACCGTCCTTGGAGCACCCGTGCGGCTGGAGCGGCGAGGCGTTGCCCCCCGGGTGATCATCTCTCTGGCCTCCGACGAGGACCTGCATGCTCTCTATCGCCGGCTGGGAGGCCCCGGTCTGTGACGTCGTCATCCTGCACCACCGCAACCCACGAGACTCTCAGTGTCATGGCGCTGCAACCGGGCCAAGCGGCAGCGTCGGCGACCCGCCCACCATGACGCGGGCCACCACCGATGGCGACCGTTGGGGATGGACATTGACGACTCCGGCGATTAGGGTTGCCCCGTGCAATCGATAGCCGTGGCCGCTCACAAGGGAGGGGTCGGCAAAACCACCGTGGCCGTCAACCTGGCTGCCTGTCTGGCCCGGCAGGGCAAGCGGGTCCTTCTTGTCGACGCCGATCCCCAGGGGGCCGCCGCCGCATCGCTGGGCGTACTGACGACCAAGCCGACCTTGTACGAGGCGCTGATGGGGCAGGCCTCGCCGCGCGAGGCCATCGAGACCACAGAGGTGGATGGTCTCTGTCTTCTGCCTTCGGACATCGATCTCGCCGGCGCGGAGCTCGAGCTGCCCCGCCAGAAGGGCTGGCAGCTGGCGCTGGCCCGACTGCTCTCCGTGATGACTCCCATGTGCGACATGATCGTGATCGACGCACCGCCTGGCCTTGGTGTGATCAGCTACTGCGCTCTGGCGGCCGCCAACGACACTCTCATCGTCTGCCCTCCCGAGTTCATGGCTTTTCGTTCTCTGTCCTATCTCCACGAGATGCTGGACCGAGCCCGGGCTCCACTGCTCGGTGTGGTTCCGACCTTTGTTACGGGAGGAGGTGGGACGGGTCGCACCCGCCACTCCCGAGAGGTTCTCGAGGCCCTCCGGGAGAGCTATGGCGACCGCCTGTTTGCCGGGATCCCTCAGCGAGTCAGCCTGCAGGACGCCGCCCTGGCGGGCCGACCCATCGTCCTCCACCAACCCGGCGGGGATGCGGCTGGAGCATTTGATCAACTAGCCACCGAGGTAATAGCTCGTGCCGCGACGGACCAGACTGCGTGATCGTGTCACCCCGCCCCCGCCGCCACCGGGTGGACGGGAGGCCATCTACGGCGAGAGTGATCTCGACGAGCGGACCATCGTGGAAGCCATGGGCACGAACGGTGCCGGGGCTCCCCACCATGCGGCCCGGTGGGAGGCCGGGCACAAGCGCGTCACCTTCTATTGCTCGAAGGCGCTCCTGGCGGCCCTGGAGGCCGAGATGGGACGCTCGAATCGGACCAAGACACAGGTGATCGTCGACGCGCTTACCGACCACATCACGCCACATGCCCGCTCAGTTCGGCGGCCGGACCCGGGCGGCTCGCGCCGCTGACGCGGCGGTCACCCGGTGGGGCGGTCGGCGGCTCCAGTGAGGCGCGCCTCGGCAACGTTGAGGTCGAGATTGGCAAGGAAGGACTCGATGTACTTCGGCCTATCCGCGGGCTTATAGTCGAGAAGGAAGGCATGCTCCCACACGTCCATGACGATGATCGGTTTGAAGCCCGCGATGTTGCCGTCCTCGTGCAGGGTGATCCAGTGGTTGCTGAGCCGGCCCGTCGCAGGATCGAGATAGGTGACCGCCCAACCCACACCGCGCATCGCCCCCACCGCGCTGAAGTCCTTCTTCCATGTCTCGATGTCGCCAAAGGACTCCCCCAGGGACCGGCCCAACGCTGAGGAGCTGTTCACCTCGGAACCGCCGCCTTGCCGGGTCATGTTGGCGAAGTACCACTCGTGCAGGACCATGTCGTTGTACTCGAAGCCGAGGCGACGCGTGAGCTCCGCATAGGTCGGCGTCGCCGACCTACCCTCTTGAATCATGCTCACCAGCTGTTCATTGAGCAGGTTGGTGTTCTTCACGTAACCGGCGTATAGACCAAAATGCAACTCCAGGGTCTGGTCGGAGATGCCGGTTAGGCCATGGAGCTCGAACTCTCGAGCCTTGTACGGAGACTGCGTCAACAGCGCCATGTGGGAGTCCCTCGTCTGCGGTGGATCGTCGCCGCCATATTAGACCCTTCATCCTCCCCGCCTGGATGGTGCCATGAAAAGCGATGGCCTGGCGGCTACGGGCCGGTCAGGCCCTGCCACCCACCGTGGAGCGAGCCATATCCCTCTTCACCTGCACGTCGGGGACGGGGTACCTGCCGAGCACGAGGCTGAGGATGGCGGTATGCTCAGCCTCCACGGGGGCAATGGTCAAGGAGATGCGCCGGGCGTTCCTGTCCCTCGTGGCCTGAGCACCCGCGACATAGGACTGTAAGGTGATGCTCTCCACGCGGAGCGCCAACCTGGCCACGTCCATCACCGACGCCGCCCGCGACAGATCCTCCCGGACCCCGCGGATCAGCCCCGCATCAGGCTCGGTCTGGGCAGGCCTGGAGTTCTGCGTGAGCAGGGCGTTCCAGCTGTCGCGATGTTCGGCGTGCTGCCCCTTCAGCCTGTTTACAAGAAGGGAGAATGCTGCCGGCACGGGGCCAAGGGTCCCCGCCGTGGTAGCGGAGAGGATGGCATCATAGGTGGTCATCGCCAGTGCCTCCAGGCCTGCGCCCATCCGTGCGATCTGCAGATCGGCGATGTCCGCGCTCGATGATGCGTACGGCGTGGCGGAACCGGCGGAACCGCAGCCCGCCATCACCGCGCCTGCCAGGGCACCCACGGTCATCAGAGAGCCTCCCAGGAAGCTGCGACGAGTGCGCCCATGGCCCGCGGATCTCGCGTCCGTCAGCGGACGCGCGATGGTCTTGATCAATGCCTCCCCCACTCCACGTTCAGCCCACCGCCCCCTCGCCGGCGGGTCTGGCCGCATCCGTGGGATAAAAGCTCCTCGGAGATGCCGCAACGACGACCGCCTCGCTGACAGCACCGCCCGGTATCGAGGCAAGGTCGGGCAGCAGGGTTGCCGTCGCACCGGAGACCCCCGCCTCGAGCAGCACCTGCAGGATTCGAAGGACCCCAGTATGCTCGGCCTCGACCGCAGCAATAGCCGCTAGGGGCTGGAGCGCCCGGCCATCTCCTACCTCACCGGCAAATCGCACGTAGGTCTGCGCCGCCGCATCCTCTAGCGTCAGGGCCAGTTGGATTATCCCCACCGGGCCGCTGATCCTCGCCAGCGCAGGGGAGACAACCGTGTCGAAAACGGCCCTGTCCAGGTTCATCTGTTGCCCCCCGCCAAGCGCCACGGCAGCCGCGTTGAAGGCCTTGGCATGATCGGTGTGCTGCTCCACTGTCTTTGTGACAAAGCCGACAAGAACGTGGTTACCGATGGCGGCGATGAGCTGCTGTGCGGTGGGGTTGGTGTATACCGCGACGGCGAGATTCTCCAGCGAGGCCGCCGTCTGCAGCATCTGCACATCTGCTCCGGGGCTCGTTTGGGCGGTTGTGCTCGCGCCGATGACGTCGCTCGTGACGCGTGCGGCCATGGTGGTCGCATCCCTGATGACGCTGGTGATCCCAGGTGCCGTGGTGGCGACGCCAATGATGTCGGCTGTGACCCCGGCGGCAAGCGTCCCGGCGGTGACGATGGCATCACGAAGAAACTGCCGGCGCTGGCTAGAAAGGGGGCCTGCCCGCCTCTCGCTGGCCGGCCCGCGGAGGTCGTGAGAGTTCGGGCCCCTGCTCGGCTCGGCATGCGGCTGGATGCCCTCGGCTGCCCCGGACGGGCCGGCCGGCCCGTCCCTGCTGATGGCCACGTCGTCACACTCCTGTTGGGCGGGGCTCGTCTTGGCCTTACTGTGCCGGCGCCCATCATCGCCGATCAGGCGGCATGCCAGGGGCTCGAGGGGGAGCCCGGGCTATACACTCGCCAGCGTGTCGCAGGCTGCCGTCTCACCCGAGGAGGCCTCGCCGACCTGGCCGCCACCACCGCCCCCGCCGCCGCCACCCGATACAGGTACGGCCTCGCGCAGGTGGATCCGGGAGGCGGCGGAGGTCGCGGGGATAGCGCTCGTGCTCTACCTGGTCATCTGGAGCGTGCTGCAGACCGTCCGGGTGGAGGGCGACAGCATGATTCCCACGCTGCGCACCCATGACCTTCTGCTGGCAAGCAAGATCTCGTACCACCTCCACGATCCCGAGCGTGGCGACATAGTGATCCTCAACCCGCCTCAACCAGCGCGCAGCCCCGGTGTCCCCGAGCCGCCGGAGAGGGACTTCATCAAGCGCGTCGTCGGGGTCTCCAACGACGTCCTGCAGGTCGACAGCAACCAGCACCCGGCAGTGATCCAGATCAAGCCCGGCGGCCGCGGTCCCTGGCACACCCTGGCGGAGCCGTACCTCGGGGAACGCTGGGAGCAGCCCACACCGTGCTGCGACAGTGGAGGGCGCGCCAGTGTGGGCAGCACGACACCGCTGACCATCCCCAGGGACATGTACTTCGTCATGGGTGACAACCGCAACCGGTCCAGCGACTCCCGCTTCTTCGGCCTGGTCCCCAAGGACCGCATCTCGGCCAAGGCCTTTGTGCGGATTTGGCCGCTCGACTCTTTGGGCACCTTCGGCGCCGGTCCGGCACTTCTTCCCGCCGTCGCCATCGCCCTGCCCCTGGCGGTGACGAGGGCCGGGCGCCGGATCCGTCGCCGATCGCCATCGGCAGGCCCTCCTAGCTGAGGACCTCTCCCGGCTCGAAGAAGAGCGCAACCTCCTCGGCGGCGCGTGCCGGAGAATCGCTGCCATGCACGATGTTCTGGCCGAGCTCCACCGCCAGGTCGGCCCGTATGGTGCCGGGTGCCGCGTCCACCGGGTTGGTCGCTCCCATCATGGTTCGAACCATGGCGACCGCGTGGGGACCCTCCCAGACCGAGGCCACCAACGGGGCTGAGGTGATGAAGTCGACCAGCTCCTCGAAGAACGGCTTCTGTGCATGCTCGGCGTAGTGGCGCATCGCTCGCTCACGACTGAGCGTCAGGCATTTCAGGCCGACAAGACGCAGTCCACGGCGCTCGAGGCGACCGAGCACCTCGCCGACCAGCCGACGACGCACACCGTCGGGCTTCACCAGGACAAGCGTTCGCTCCGCGGTCATGCGCGCCTGCTCATCATGATGTGACAACCTCATAAAAGGATTGCGGATCGCGGAAGGGACCAACTATTGCGCAGCGCAGGCCACCCTTCAGGATGCTGCCGGCAACCTCCTGCACCGCGCCGGCCGTCACCGTGTCAAGGCGATCCATCACATCCTGGGCGGTGAGGATCTCGCCCGTCGACAGCTCCTGCTGGCCGAGGTACCGGCTCATCGAGGAGGTGGACTCAAGTCCCAGAAGGAGGCGACCCTTGAGGTGACTGACCGCCCTGCCCAGCTCCTCGCCCCGCACAGGTTCCGAAGCCAGCCTCCTGAGCTCACCCACGGCAGCGGCGAGAGCCTGGCGGGCCCGCGCCGGATCACAGCCCACATACATGGCGAGCGCTCCACTGTCGATGAGCCGGACTGTGAAGGAGTGCACGTCATAGGCGAGGCCCTGATTCTCGCGAAGCTCCAGGAAGAGCCGGCTGGACATCCCCTCTCCCAGCAGGCCGTTGAGGACGTCGACGACGAACCGCTCCGAATCCAGCAAAGAGGCGGCGCGCGCTCCGACCACGATGTTGGCCTGCTCAGTGCCTTTGTAGACCAGGCTGACCGCGCCGTCCGAAGGGACGGGCGCGGCGGGCAGAGGCGGGCCCGGCCGCGGTAGGGGGGCCGGCGCGACCAGGAGACGATCAAGG
>JBHELP010000107.1:0-10022 GCA_046263035.1 Candidatus Dormibacteria bacterium
GTCGGAACGCATGGCGAGTTGCTCCAGCGGATTGATGATCCCCGGGCCCCGGAGGGGATGGTGGCGCTGCCCGACAGTCGACTGGCCGTCGCCGAGCAGGGGCCGAACCGGCTGGTCATCTTCCAGCCACCGTCGTCGTCGGTGTCGCCGCTCGTCGCTCTTCCCCCGAGGGGCCGCGCGGACGGCGTGGATGGGCTCGGGTTCGACGCCGCGAGGAGTCGCATCCTGATCCCGGACAGCCCCCACGGCACACTCCTCGGCATGCCCGCTGCCGGTGGAGACCTCACTCTGCTGGCGTCGGGCCTCGGCCGTGACGTTGCGGCGACGTTGGGGCCCGATGGCAACCTCTGGGTTGCGGTGGAGGGCCCACACGGGCTCCTGCGCGTCCCCGCAACCGGGGGAACAGCTCAACCGGTCGGCGACCTCTCCCAGCTGGACGACATTGTGACGGGCTCCGGTCTGCTCTACGCGACCCAATTGGTGGGCGGGAGGGTGGTGGCCATCGACCCCGGCACGGGAGCGCACCGCACGCTGGTCACCGGCATCGGATCCGCCCAGGGACTCGCGCTCCTTCCCGACGGCCGGTTGGCCAATGCAGATTCCAGGTCAGGAGCCATCGTCACCACCCGCTCGTGCTGAACGCGGGCAGGCTCAAGAGCCACAACTGTCGGCTGCCGCCCAGATGACGGTGGCGCTCAGGGTCTGAGCTGGCCAGATCGCCCTTGACCAGGGTTGCCCTCACCGTGGAGCGCGGTCTATTTTCCCTTGGCCTCAGGGCCGGTTGGCGCCCGCTCGGGGGACGCCATACCGCCACCTAGCGTCGGGGACTCCGCCGCGGCCACGGGATTGCGTTCGGCGTTCACGGACCCGCCGAGCATGAGGATGAGGCCGATGAAGTAGAAAAAGTTCATCAGCAGGAAGAAGAGGCCGAAGGTGTTGCCGAACTTGCCGAACCCGTTGCTGAGCTTGAAGTAGAGCGGAAAGAGCAGGGTGAACAGCTCGAAGAGCACCCCGGCGAGCAGCGTGCCGCCCAGGACATCTCGGAGCCCCTGCTTGCGGTTGGGCACGACGTAGTAGATGGCTAGGAAGAGCAGGGCGCCCCCGAGGACGCCGAAAGCCAGCTGCAGTAGAAAGGCCACGGGGCCCTTGGTCAGCGCCGAAGGCACTCCCGGAAGGTTGCCGAGGCTGGGCAGGATGCTCGAGCTGAGCACGACCGGCACGGCGATCACGGTGAACACCAGGATCATGCCGAAGGCCATCAGCTTCTGAGGGATGAACGAGCGTGGCTTGGTGGGATAGAGGGCGTCGAGAGCCTGGTCCATGGCGCCAAAGAGCACCGATCCGCTCCAGAGCAGGCTCACCAGGGTGACGACGGCAAGGATCCCCGTGTGCTGTTGAAAGGACGACAGGGCCTGCTGGATCATCCGGCGATTCTCCTCGTCCGGGAAAAGGTTGACGACGCTGGTGCGCACGGTCTCACCGATGCCCGATCCGTGCAGCGCCAAGCCGAGGACTGTCAGGACCGCGAGCAGGATGGGGAAGAAGGCCAACAGTCCGTACCAGCCCACGACAACGGCCCAGCGCTGGCCTTTGGCCTCATTGAAGCGAAGCACCGCTCGCCCGAGAAAGAACGTTCGCACCTTCGCCTTCACGCCGCCGGAATCCGAGCCGCCGGAATCGGAGCCACCTTTCGCGCCGCCGCCATCCGAGCGGCCGGGATCCGAGCCGGCCTTCGCACCGCCGGCATCCGAGCCGCCGGCATCCGAGGCACCGGGGCTCGACGGAGTCTCCGACCGCCCGGACGTTGGCGGGGCAGCCTGTTCCGCAGGCGATTTCCGGGTCTCAGCCTGCGTCACCTCCGACCTCCTTTCCTCCGGGTTCCGCCGGCCCGGGTCGCGTCGCGGCGTGCGCTTTGGGGCATGCGATGTCCATGTTGAGCCAGCGCCGGCACGGCTGCTGGCGATGTGTGTGGCCACGCCGACCACGGCGATGAGGCCCACCCACAGCACTCCGACGAGCACCGGCGTCACAGCGGCGCAAGCTTCGAGACCACCGATCCGGACGAGCCCGGCGTGAGCTCGCGGTTGCTGCCGATAACGAAGCCGCCGACCACCGCAGAAGTGTGCCACGACGGTTCCTGACGGCGGGCTGTCAAGCTCGGGAGGGACCGCTACGATCGCGCGGCATCCAGGCAGTGCGCCTGGCCGCCGAAAGCTGCGGCGATGTCCTCTGGAAGCTTGAGCCGTGCTAGTATCCCGAGGCCCACGTTGCGGAGGAAGCCATGCGACCCATCAAGCCTTTCATCTGGTTCGAGGACAAGGCCGAAGAGGCGATGAAGTTCTATGTATCCACCTTTCCACATTCCAAGGTAGTTCACATTGAACGGTATGCCGGTGATCAGGGCATACCTGGCGAAAGAGAGATGAAGGGTAAGGTCCTAACCGGCATTTTCGAAATCAACGGCCAGGAGTTTCAATGTTTGGATGGCGGAAAGCAGCCCGGTTTTGAGCTGAATTCGGGCGCAATCTCATTCATGGTGGAGTTCGACACCCAGGAGGAGTTGGATGGGGTTTGGGAGAAGTTGCTAGACGGCGGCAAGACCCAGCAGTGCGGCTGGATCACCGATGAGTTCGGCGTAACGTGGCAGATCGTCCCGGCCTCCTTGGGCAGGATGATGAGCGATCCTTCGGCTACGCCTGAGCAAAAGAAGGCACTAATGCAGGCCATGATGCCCATGGTCAAGCTGGAATCCGCCAAGCTGGAAGAGGCATTCGAGGGGGCTAAGCAGTAGGGTCGGGCTGGAATACTCCGAAGGAGTTACCTTCAGGATCTGTGAAATACCCTTGCCAGCATTTGCCGGGAATGGCGAACTTGTCCAGGGCCACACGGCCGCCATTCTGGAGTATTGTGGTGGCGATAGCATCGAAATTGTCGACTTGCATTGAGCACACGTACGCATTGGTTCCGTGCTCTGGCGGAGGCGTGTTGGCGGGGCGACGCAAGAGCCCGCCTGGAATGCCGGCTGCCTCAATGGTCCAATAATCGGTGGGAAGACCTTCCTGTTTCGTAAATGCCCACCCCAAGACCGTTTCGTAGAATCTCATCGCTCTTTCCGGGTCGGCGGCTTGGATCTCGAAGTAATAGAGGTTGTTCATTCAGGGGCATCGCCACCGGCGGAAAGGCTTCGGCGTGGACGCGCACCGAGCTAGCAGCGGCGGTCGACGTCGAAGCCTCCAGACTGGTACTGGCTCAGGTTCACCGAGCCTCCGCTGAACGAGTAGGTGCTACTGCAAAACGCCGCGGCCTGCGAGGCATCCGCTGCCCCCGCCACCCAGTCCGGGATGGTGGCGTCCAGCGAGGCGCCGCCGGTGATTTGACCCCACTGGTATGAAGTCGAATAGATGCCCACGCCGGATACTCCGACGCTGCGAAGGTAGGCGACGCCGCCCTGCACCGTGGCCGTGTCGTTGGCCTTGTATGAGGCCCTGCCGCCGTATTCCAGGGTCTCCCAGCTGTTGCTGTTCTCCACGTCCAGCCACCACTGGCGGAGCGCCGGGGAATGTGCCGAGGCTCCATAGAGCTGCTGCTCGGCCGTCACGGCATCGTTGTAGGAGTCTCGCGCGGCATTCCAGCCATAGTCGTAGGCGCAGGCGGTGGAGTCGTTCTTCGGAAATGTGGCCGCGCAAACCTTGGGGCTAGTCTGCCCCGAGGGCCAGTGCGTGGAGACGCGGGGCCCGGGATTCGCCGTGTTGGCATAGAAGGCCGGCGTCCCGCCGGTGACGCTGTACGCCCAGGCCAGCTCGCTGGGGCCGTCGCCGGTGCCCAGGCAGGGGTTGGCGCTGTATACGCGGCCGCCGTTCACGCCCACGATGCCTACGGTGGCGGGACCCGAGGGAAAGGGGCCACCGCACTGGGGATACGAGATGTCATAGCCCACGGTGGTCTGGGCCGCGGGGGTGACGGCGCTGAGGCAGGCCACAGCCAGGGCGAGGGCGGAGGCCACGACACATCGCATCAGGATGCTGGTGCCACCCGGCGGGCGGTTGTCAACCATGAAGGAATCCTACTCCAAGCTACGTCATAGCGCCGGAGGATCAGCCATCGTGCCTGTATCCCAGTAGCCGGACATCAGGAGACGATCAACTGCATCAACCGACGACTTTTTCATGTGTACTCATGGGTGGCATCCGCCCGCCGACTCAGCTACCCGGGTCGCGCCGGCGGACCTCGCGCACCGCGTCAAAATCGCGATCGGGGCTGACGATCTCCACAAGTCCCTCCTCGAGGCAGGTCGCCACATGGACCAAATCCCGAGCCGTCATCTCGGGATAGGCCTCGAACAGGGGAATCATCCGGCGCATCACCCGATCGGTGATTGGAATCACGGGTGCGAAAAGATCCAGGGCCGCCGAGGCCATGCGCGCCCCCAACTCCGGACGGCGCAGCGCGGTGAAGCGGTGGAAGATCTCCTGTATGACCTCGGCGGACGTAACGGCTGAGAGTCTCCCAGCCTCGACATCACGAAGAATCGCCCGGCAGGGCTCCCGGAGAACGTGATCGCCCCCGCCCGCATACATCAGCACGGCCGTGTCGACAAATACGGTCAGGAGAGTGCTCCCCGCTGAATCTCCGCTTTCATCACATCCCAATCGGCGGTGGGCGCATCGACATCGAAGAGGGCGTTCAGCGCCTCATCCCGGGGGCGACTCCCGACGGGAATGTAGGCGTCGACCGCCTCGCGCAGCACCACCCCGAGGGCAACTCCGCGCCGCCGCGCCACAGCCTCGAGCCGGGCCCGCTGGTCCGGCGACAGCAGCACCTGCGTCCGCTCCGAATACATGTGCATAGTATGACATGTGCGCCACTACTGCCGGGCTGCCGGGTACCTGCTGGCCCTCGGCACGGCCGGCGCCGGGGGCCACGGATGGGCGCTACGGCGCGCCCTCGACAAGGTGGTTGACCAGGAGAGACCGCAGGGTTCGGCGCCGGTGCTGCACCGCCGCCTGCACATCACGAAGCCACCAACGCTGATGATATGATGCCACCATGCGCACAACCCTGACCCTGGATGCCGATGTGGAGGCCATCATCAAGCGCTCGATGCGGGACCGCGGCATCAGCTTCAAGGCAGCCGTCAACGATGCGATCCGGAGGGGAAGTGGCAACGGTCCCCGACCCCATTTCACGCAGCGGACGTTCGCCATGGGCTTCCGGCCGGACATCGGCTACGACAGGGCCATGGCCCTGGCCGGCGCTCTGGAGGACGAGGAGATCATCCGTAAGCTCGCCGCCGGCAGGTAGTCAGCTTGGTCGTGCTCGACGCCAATGTGCTCGTCTATGCGGTCAACGAGAGCCTGCCGCACCATGCCCGAGCACGACGATGGCTGGAAGCGGCCCTGAACGGGGACGAGTCCGTGGGATTCGCCTGGACGGCATTGCTGGCCTTCATCCGGATCGCCACTCTGCCCGCGCTCTCACCCCAGCCCCTGGACGTTGCCCAGGCGTTCGATCTGACCGATGAGTGGCTAGGGGCCCCAGCTGCCGTCATGGTGCATCCGACAGCGCGTCATGGCGCCCTGCTGCGGGGGCTACTGTTGGAGGCGGGGACCGCGGGGAACCTGGTGGGCGACGCTCATCTCGCCGCCCTGGCAGTGGAGCACGGCGCCCGGGTGTGCAGCTTCGATCGTGATTTCGGCCGCTTCCCCGGCGTCAGCGTCGTCATCCCCACCTGAGGCGGACCTGATCCGGCAGCGGGACGGCCTCACCCCCCAACGGACATGTAGGCGGTATGGAACTCGCCGGCTAAGTGGGGCAGTGGATCGCCTGGAGGTGGGCCAGGTCGGAGCGGCTCCGTGAACCGGCTCGCGGGGTGTGCCGCCGGGAAGGGCTACGCGCTGATCGTCGGGACGCCGAGGCCGGGCGCGCGGGCCAGCCGGCCATCGCCCGTGATTAGCGGACAACGCAGCGCGCGGGCGAGCGCCACGTAGGCGGCGTCGTAAGCGGACAGGTTGTGCCGGAGCGACCAGACAACCTCGAGCAGGCCTCGCATCGGCAGAAGCCGGAGCGGCATCGCCCCGAGATCGGCGATCGCCTCCGCGCCTCGCTCGTCGGTCAGCTCTCCGCGGCGGACGAGTCGTCGAATTGTCGATGCCACCTCGATGCTGATGAGGTCCGGAGCTGACGGTCGTTGCCCAGCCGTGGCCTGGATGACGGCCGGCGCGCGGGTGGTGTTCAGCAACAGCTCGATGGTGGCCGAAGCGTCAATGACCACCATGCCTGAGCTCAGAGATCTTCTCGTGCTGCCCGTTCGGCGTTCAGGGCGGCGTTGACGTCAAGAGATTCCGCTGATTCGCGCTGCGCCACCATCGATAGCCACTCACTCCAGAGCGGCACCTCCAGATCGCGGCGGAGCACCTCGAGAACGTAGTTGCTGACCGTGGTTCGTCCCGCACCGGCCCGACGGCGCAACTCTCGGTGAAGGTCGGCGGGTACATTCTTGACCTGTAGGGAAGGCACGAGCATGATCATAGCATGCCGGCGGCATGCTCGGATGCGCATGTCCGTAGCCGATTTCTGCTGGCACAGTGATGATCACCCCTCTTCGGATGGATCTGCCATATCACCTGGCAGATGCGCACCACGCTTGATCTCGACGATGGGCTGCTCGAGGCCCTGCGCCGGCGCTACCCGGATGTATCGAAGACGGCGGCCATCGAGCAAGCCATACGCGAGCATCTGGCCGCGGACGCTACCGAGCGGCTTCGCCGGCAGGCCGGCTCTTTCAGATTGGAGGATGCCTCCGACGACCTCCGCCGAGTTGATCGCCACACGTGATCATCCTTCCGGACACGGCGGTCTGGGTGTCGTTCCTGCGCCTGGGCCTGAACGGGCCGGCGGCCGGCCTGGACCGTTTGCTGGCCGGCTCGGCACAGCTGGTCACCTGTGGGCCGGTCGTTGCCGAGATCCTCGCGGGTGCTCCAGACACCCAGCGAGCCGACCTGTGGCCAATGCTTGCCGGCCTCCCCTGGGTCAACCTCAGAACCGTCGATTGGCGAACTGTCGGCGATGTCTCGGCGCGCCTCCGACAGCGCGGTGAGACGGTCCCCCTCACCGATGTGGAGATCGCTGTGGCGGCGGTGTTCTCGGGGGCACATCTGTGGAGCTGGGACCCCGACTTCGACCGGGTCAGCGGGGTCATGCCGGAACTGCGCAGGACCACGGACTCGGCGGTCTCTTGAGTCGAGGACGATGTATATTGATGTATATGATCAGAAAGCAGCTGTACATTAGCGATGAGCAGGAGGGGATGCTCAAGCACCGGTCCCGAGATCTGGGGGTGAGCGAGGCTGAGCTCGTTCGGCGAGCTCTGAACTCAATTCTCAACGATGCTGACCCCTCAATGGCCCGCCCTCGCGGCGGCGATGCGATGCGCGCGTTCATCGATGAGGCCGAGAGGATTGCCGGGAAGGTGGCCATCCACTCGCCTGCCAGCCGCGAGGATATTTACGAGGATCGAACCGAGCGGAATCCAGGGCGATGACCGTGGCATCCGAGACCGTTGTCGACACCAACGTGCTGATCTACGCGCACCAGCAGGCTGAACCACGCAAACGTGCGATCGCTCAAGAGCTGATGGCCCGATTGGGTCGTGCGGGCACGGCCAAGCTACCCGCTCAGGTGCTGGCCGAGTTTTCGCAGGTGGCGCTGCACCGTTCCGAACCACGGCTCGATCCAGCTGCCGTGGCAATTCAGGTCGAACGCCTGCGAGCCGGCTTTGACGTGCTTCCGCTGACCGCCGCTGTCGTTTTGGAAGCGCTGCGCGGGGTGAGGGACCACGTGATGAGCTACTTCGACGCCCAGATCTGGGCGGCCGCCCGGCTGGCCCAGGCCACCATCGTCTACAGCGAGGACTTTGGCAACGGCTCGACCATTGAGGGCGTCACCTTCGTCGACCCGTTTCAGTAGTCGTCTGATACAGCTGGCACGCCAGCTGGCGCGCCGTGGTCGCGTCTTCGAGCAGACGGAGACGGTGGAGACATCACCCCCGACTCCGCCGACAATCGGGTTCTCAGAGCCGCGGTGGCGGGCACCACGACGGCATCGCGCGCCGGCCGGGCAGGGCAACGGGCCCGTTGTACGATCCCCTGGTGTCCGAGCTGATCGGTGGGGTCGAGCATCGAGCACTGGCGATCGTCACGTATCGAGACGAATGGCCGATTCGCTTCCACGAGGAGAAGCGGCGGATACTCGAGGCGCTGGGTCCGGTCGCACAGCGGATCGACCACATCGGCTCGACCGCCGTCGTGGGAATGGCCGCGAAACCAATTGTCGACATCGATGTGAGCGTGGCCGACGCTGACCGGGATGATGCCTACGTGCCCCGGCTCGTCGAGGCCGGCTACCAACTCCGAGTCCGCGAAACGGCGCACCGAATGCTACGGACGGCAGACCTGGCGGTTCACGTGCATGTCTGCACTGCGGGAGGCGACTGGGAACGTCGCCATCTCCTATTCCGGGACTGGCTCCGCCGATGCCACCAGGATCGCTCGCGGTATGAATCGCTCAAACGAAGCCTTGCTCAAAGGGATTGGCCGTCGATGAATGACTACGCCGACGCCAAGGCGGGCCTGATCGAAGACATCCTGCAACGTGCTGAATCGTGGGCGGCGGAATCGGGCTGGCGTCTGGAGGCACAGCCGGCATCCTCCGGCTGAGACGGACTGACGCGGACCCCGTCGGCACCAGGCCTGCTCCACTCGGCCTCGCGTTATACTGGGTATTACTATGGCTACGTCTCGAAGGTCGTCTCTAGTCATGGCCCTCTCGCTCCCACCAGCCGCGGCCGATGAGTTCGCTCGAATCGCCGAGGACGAGGGCCGAAACCGCAGCGAGCTGTTTCGCGAGATGCTTCGCGTCTACCGAGCCTACCGTGAGAGCCAGAGCTTCGAGTCCTTGCAGCGGTATGGGGCGGCGCAGGCGAATGCCTTCGGTGTGCGCGATGAGGCCGACGTGGACCGGCTCATCGCCGATGCCAGAAGCGATTGAGAATCGTCGTCGACACCAATGTGGTCGTGTCGGCGGTGCTCTTCCCCGGTGGGTTCCCCGAGCGGGTGTTTCGGATGGTGATCGAGGGCCGGGCCGAGCTCGTCACCTCGCGCCCCCTGCTCGCCGAGCTCGGCCGTGTCTTGGGGGACAAGTTCGGATGGCAGGTGGACAAGGTCGAGATGCTGGTAAGCCAGCTGGCGCGCCTCGGACGCCTCGTCGACCCGACGGAGGCGGTGGCGGACATCACCACCGACCCCGCCGACAATCGGGTTCTCGAAGCCGCGGTAGCCGGCGATGCCGCGACGATCGTGTCGGGTGACCATCACCTCCTCGATCTCGGCACGTGGCGAGGGATCGCAATCCTCGCTCCAGCCGACTTCGTGCGCCGCGCTTCCGGCGGTGTGGGGCCGGGCGCGACTCCCAGCGGAGGCCGCTGAGGGCGACGGCCTCACCGGCGGCCCCCGATTCCAGGGGTGGGGTTGCACACGCCTGATCCCGGGTCTCCTTCTACCCCGCGGTCGTCGATGCTCCCGTCTTGTCGGCGGATTTCACGAGGTGGTCCTTGAGGCAGCCCGTGCACAGACGGGCGTGCTCGGTGTCATGGATGGAGCGGAGGCAGCGATTGCATTCGGCCACATCTCCCATCTCGGTCACGTCGATGAGGATGCGACGGGGAAACTGCCGGCTGCAGTGAGTGCAGGCGGCAGGCCGGCGTAGGCGGCGAAGGAGGAGGAAGACGATCGCGGCCGGCAGGAGTAGCGCGAGCGCGATGACGATGGGCACCCACGGGATGCCGGTCGATGCCAGGCTCAGGGTGAGCGTGTTGCTGGTGAAGTCACCCGCCGGCCGGCCGTTGATGCTGGCATGGACGGTGGCGACAGCGGTGACGTCGGTCTTGGGAATGTTCCGCCAGAGTGTAGTCACCGTCGTTTTCCCGCCGGGGATGACGTAGAGGCCGGGCGGGGTGACGGGAAGCG
>JBHELP010000108.1:0-6115 GCA_046263035.1 Candidatus Dormibacteria bacterium
CCGGGTGCCCGACCCGTGGTGGCCATGACCGGTGAGGGATGCCGCGAGCTGCTGGTGGCCGTCTCCCAGCTCGTCCCTGCCCTCTTGGTGGTTCCTCAGCTGGGCCCGGCGGAGCAGGCGGCCGGAGCAGCAACCGAAGGCGCCTCTGTGGCCACCGGGACGGCAGGCTCAGCGCCATCGGCTCCGGGCGGCCACAGGGTGTATCGGCATCGGGACCGGTCCCAGAGGCCTCTCGTATCCCGAGAGGAAGATGCCTTTCGGGTCACGGGACGCGGCATCGAGCGGGAGGTGGAGATGACCGACCTAGACAGCGAGGAGGGCGTGGCCCGTCTGCAGCGCCGCATGCGGGTCATGGGGGTCACCGCCGCACTGGCGGAGGCCGGCTGCGTCGAGGGGGACACCGTCCGCATCGCCGGCGAGGAGTTCACCTTCTCACCATTGTGAGTCTCGTTGCGGTGCTCGGGGGCACCTTCGATCCCATTCACGGCGGGCACATCGCCATTGCCCAGCAGGCCGCCGACGCCCTGGAGGCCGACGAGGCCTGGCTGATCCCCGCCGGCATCCCGCCCCACCGGGGAAGCCCAGGCGCGCCTGCACGGCACCGACTGGCGATGGCCAGAGCGGCGGTGGAAGGGCATGACCGGCTGCGAGTCCTCGATTTGGAGATGCACCGCAACGGCCCCTCCTACACCATCGATACCCTGGCCACCCTCACCCGTCGTCATCCCGGTACGGATTTCTGGCTGGTCGTCGGCGCCGACGCCGCCCCCACCGTCAGCGCATGGCACCGTGGCGAGGAGCTGCTTGCCACGGGGCTCTTCGCGGTGGTCAATCGCAGCGGCATCGCTGCTCCGGAGGAAGCCGACGTGCGGGGATGGGGCTTTGACCCAGCTCGAACCCGCATCGTGAGCCTGGACTCCCCGCCGATCTCGTCCAGCGAGGTTCGGGCCAGGGTTGCGGCCGGCGCAGAGGTCGATGACCTGGTGCCGGCTGCCGTGGCCGCCCTGATCTCCCAGCTCGGTTTCTACCGGCCTGCGATAATGGGCGGCGGATGACGCCGCCCGAGCTTGCCGACGCCATCGCCCGGGCGGCCACCGACAAGAAGGCCCGCGACGTGGCGATCGTGGACCTCCGCGGCCGAACCACGATCGCCGATTTCTTCGTCATCTGCGAGGGCGACACCGACCGTCAGGTGCGGGCCATCGTCGACAACATCACGGCGGTTTGCCGGGAGCAGGGCATCCGGCCCTTGAGTGTCTCAGGCCTCAAGGACGCCTCCTGGGCGTGCCTGGACCTCAACTCGGTTATCGTCCACGTCTTCCTCCCCGGCGAGAGGACCTTCTACGACCTGGAGGGTCTCTGGAACGCGGTGCCCCGGGAGGTGGGATCCGTCGCCTCGCCCTGAGCGTCGGCGACCTCAGGCCGGCGGTGCATGGCTGAGCGCGCTCGACAGGTGGTACGCCGCGATTCCCAGCGCGAGGGCCCCGGCTGCCACCACTGCCGTCAGGGCAGCCTGCTCGTGACGACGCAGCGACCGTCCTCCAACCTGGGCCATGGGCGCGAGGATCAGCGAGAGCAGGACCCCGGCGGCGAACCCACCGATGTGGGCGAAGTTGTTGACCCGTGAGAGGAAGAAGCCGAAGAGCAGCGTGAGAACGATGTAGGTGGTGACGTACTGGCGAATCGAGGTGGCCACCCCGACAGGAACATCGCGTCCCTGCACACGACCCAGCATGATCAGCAATCCCATGAGCCCCGAGATGCCACCGGAGGCGCCGATCGAGACACCGGGCTGCTGGGCCAGACCGAGGGCGCTGGCGCCCAGCCACAACAACCCGCCTGCGACCGCGGTCAGCAGGAAGACGCTGACCAGCACCAGACGGCCGTAGAGCTGCTCGACGAGTCGGCCGATGAAGAACATGGCCAGGCTGTTGCCGATGACATGGAAGATCTGCACGTCGTCGTGGAGGAAGGCGCTGCTCACATAGCGCCACCACTCGGCGCTGTAAGGCCGGACGTTGGCTATGGCGCCGAAGTCCAGCAGGGAGACAACGGAGCCGCGGGAGGAGACATCGAAGCTGATGAGGGCCTTCTCAGCAAGGAAGATGGCGATGAAGCTGCCGATGAGACCGTAGGTGACCACGGTGCTCGAGCCAAGGGCCTGTCTGGTGGGCTGGGCATAGCCACCCGCCACGGTCTGGCGCTCCGCAAGGTCGACCGCGGCCAGCGTGGGCGCCGGCGCACCACGGCGCACACTGCGCGCGCTCGCCCTCAACTCGCCGGTGCGCGGCATCCCGGAGGGTATCGGCAGCCGTGCCTCCGCCGTACCCCGTTCGACATCAACCACCGCCACCCCCAGTCTGACCCCCTCCTCTGTTGCGGGCGCGGGGATGGAACCGACCGGTCCCAGCGCGATGAGGAGGATGTCAGAGCGCTCGGCCTTCTGATCGATGAGCCTTCGGTGAGCCCAGCCGGCCGCCGCCCGGCATCGTTCAATCAGATCGCGCCGGGCCTCGTCTCCGTCAGCCGGCGGTCGATAGAAGCCGACAAAGGCTGCGCGGGGACCGGTCCAGGACGCGGCCCCCAGCTCGTACCCTCCAGCCAGCTCCCCGAGGCGGCCGTCATGGCGATCCACGAGTCGCAGATGGTGCCTGGTCACCAGTCCAAGTGCTATGGAGAGTGCCACGGGTGCGGGCACGGGCGGCACGGCCGCGGCCCCGGGAAGCGCCGTCTCCGTCACCCCGGCAGTGTACTTGGCGCGCCGGGGCGCTCCGGCCAGGGGCGCCGATCCGCCGGTACACTTGCCCGATGACGGGCCATGGTCAGGCTCTCTCGTTGGGTGCCCTCTTCCACCATCTTCGTGACGGCCTGGCCGACCGTGGTCTTGCTCGTGTCTCGGTCGATTTCCGCTTGGAATCCACCGTTCTCCGCCACGGTGGCGCCGCTGCCGAAACCCCCGTCAGGCGTGGGTTCAGGGCTGCCCTGGATTATGAAGACGAGGTTCTGAGACAGGCCCAGCTGGTGTCCACCGCAATGTCCCCCCGGCCATTGGCAGAGCTCCGGGTGGCGCTCCACGAGGGCCGCTACGTCTATTCGCGGGATGGCGAACGGTACGGCCTTCTCATCGACACCCCGCGCCTATATGACGTCTATTCATTCGAGTCCCGGCTGAGCCGCATCGACGTGGTCGATGTCATTCTCGAGGAGGACGCCCAACCCGACGTCCCTGTGGTCAACATTCTGCGCGTCGACATCACCGACGAGTCCTTTCAGCGCCTCATCGGCATATTCGGCGACGATCTCACCGCCATGAATGAGGCGCTCGAGGCGGCCGATCGTTCGCTGGTGATGACGGCCGGTGACGACGTCGGGGTTCACTACCGCTGGAGGTCGTGGGCTGGACGGCGGGAAGGCGGTGATCACCCTGACCGCCGGGGCGCGGGCACCCGGCACAGCTCCCGGGTGAGCATCCGGCTCGAGCCGCTGGACCGCCTGAGCGCCCAACGGGTTTTGATGGATCGGGATCTGGACGAACTGGGCAGTATCGATGACCTCTGGACCCAGGAACGGCGGGCGATGGCCAGCGGGCCGGCCCTGATGGGACGGCGGCTCTAGCCCTCGCGGAGAGGATCCGGGCTATGGGCCGAAGGGGTTGCCCGGAGCACCCGGTTGCACGAACGGATTCCCCGCCCCGGGTTGCGTTTGCTGTCCGAACCCGGGGATGACAACGCCGCCGCCGGGCACGACCGGGATGCTGGGTGGGATGGGCACCGGCACTGGCACTGGCTCGGTTCGGGGCACCGGGGCGGCGAAGCGGCACACCGAGGTGGGATCGTCCGGTGGCCCGGCGGGGATGCACCCTGGCGGCGGCGGCGCCGTGTCGGTCCCCGGGAGGTAGAAGTCCCCGTCGTCCCCGGTGCCCTTGGCGATGACGTCGACGGGCTTGGTGTACCAGTCCTTGGGGGTGCCCGCCAGGGCCTTCACCATATAGGCGTTCCAGATCGGCGCCGCGCCCGTGATGCCGGTGGCACCCTCCAGGTGTCCGCAGTGGTTGTTGCGGGGTGTGAGACCGTAGTTGGCGAGGTCGGCGGGGCTGTACGGGTCATCCACCTTCTGATCGGGATAGAGGGGATGGGCCGCCATCAGCGATGCCATCCTGCCCTGGTCCTCGTTCTTCAGGCAGGAGGGAAGGGGATTGCCCACCCACACGGCTGAGGCGACGTTGGGTGTCCATCCCACCGTCCAGTTGGCCACGAAGAACTCCGTTGTCCCCGTTTTGGCGCTGACCCTGCGGTCGGGGAGGGTGAGCGCCCCCTTGGGCCCGAACTCGATCAGCCGGTTAGCGTCGTTGCTGGTCATCTGGTTGATGATGTAGGCGACGTTCTCGGGGAGTACGCGTCTCCCCGCTCCCCGGGCGTCGTATGTGTAGTTGTACTTCGCGGTGGCGGAGTCGATGATCCGGAGCACGGGCGTCGGCTCGTGGTGAACTCCCAGTGCCGCCATGGTGGCGGCGCCGCTGGCGAGATCGATGGGGCTGATCCCGTGCTTGAGACCACCCAGCGTGGCCGCGAAGTCCCGCGGTCCGGGACGGTTCTCCGGGTCACGGAACGCGGTCAGGCCGGCGGCGATTTCCAGATTTGTGATGTACGGTATGCCGGTTGCCTGCTCCACCTTGACGGCGGGGATGTTGAAGGAATTCCCCAGTCACGCCTTCAGCGGGCAGGTTCCATGGAATTTACGGTCGTAGTTCAGCGGGGTGTAGGGGCCGCCCCCTGAGGGCAGCGTGATCGGTGCGTCCACGATGGGTGTCGTCATCGAGAACTGCCGGGAGGCGATGGCCGCCGCGTAGGTGAAGACCTTGATCGTCGACCCCGGCTGCACCGGTCGCAGGGCCATGTTCAGCTGACCGACCCCAGGATCATTGTTGTCCCAGGCGCCGACCAACGCCTGAACCTCGCCCGTCTTGGGATCGATGCTGACGATGGCGCCGTCGTGGGCATTGAACTTGTCCCTGACCGCGGCCACGCCGTCATGGAGTGCCTGCTCGGCGGCCTGCTGCCTGGTGGTGTCGAGGGTGGAGTAGATCTCCCAGCCCCCTGGGCGGATATAGGCGTCGCCGTACTTGTTGTCGAGGTTTCGCCGGAGGTAGTCGAGAAAGTCCGGAGCGATGCGTCCCTCGCCCTCCTCCCATGAGTGGTAGCTCAGCTCCTGCGCGAAGGCGGCGTCCCCCTGGGCCTCGGTGATGTCACCCACATTGATCATGGCGTCGATGACCGTCCGCTGCCGATCCTTGGCCTGCTGGTTCACCTTGACGCCGGGGTCATGGAGGAGCGGGTTGAAGACGCTGGGTGATTCGGGCAGGCCGGCCAGCATGGTGGCCTCGGCGAGGTCGAGATCCTTGGCCGCCTTGTGGAAGTACAGATGGGCGGCTGTCTGGATGCCCACCGCGTGGTTGCCGTAGGAGATCCGATTCAGGTACATCTCCAGGATCTGGTCCTTGGTGAAGTTGGCCTCGATCTGGTTACCGAGGATGAGCTGCTTGATCTTGCGGTCGAAGGTGCGGTCCGACGAGGCCAGGAAGCTGATCTTGGCGAGCTGCTCGGTGATTGTTGAAGCCCCCTGCACCGGCCCCGATCTGGTGACGTTGTCGTAGCCCGCCTTGACGATCCGGGGCAGATCCCATGAGGCGTGCTCGTAGAAGTGACGATCCTCGACGTCGATGGTCGCCTGCCGGGCGACCATGGCAACGTCGTTGAGCTGGACATGCTCATGGCGGAAGGCCTGATCGTGGAATGTGGTCAGGATGGTCTTGCCGTCGCGGGCGTACACGTGGGAATCCAGCGGCGGTTCCATGGCTGCCAGGGTGGTGGGGTTGGGGAGCTGGCTGAGGTACCCGTTATAGCCTGCATAGCCCACGGCCACCGCGGCCATGCCCACGCCGGAGAGCAGGGCGACAGCCAGGAGCAGCGCGTGGAGCGCCCGGCGCTGCTGGAGGATGCCGCGGCGCCGCCGGGTGCGAGAGGTCAGCGGCCGACGCACGGGCCGCTGGCCACCGGCATGTCCGGCAGGGCTCCCCTGGCGGTACCAGGGTTGTGGGGGCGGCGGCGGGGAGGGG
>JBHELP010000109.1:0-9663 GCA_046263035.1 Candidatus Dormibacteria bacterium
GCTGTGGATGGAGAAGGCGGTCCGCGCCCTGCGGCCGCGGCTGGTGGTGGTGCTGAACTTTCTCCGAGATCAGCTGGACCGCTCGGGCGAGCTGGAAACGACGGCGATCCGGGTGGGTGACGCTCTGCGGCAGCTCCCCGAGCCTTCGACGATTGTGGCCAACGTCGACGACCCGATTGTCTGGGCCCACTGCGAGGGGCTGGGCGGCATCGTGGCCGTCGGCATAGAGGCTGACGACTTCACCCTCCCCCGCCTCCCCCACTCCGCGGACGCCCGCGCCTGTCCCCGGTGCGAGACATCCCTTCAATTCGATCGCGTTTTGCTGGCTCACTGCGGCAACTACCGGTGTCCCAACGGCGACTTCGGCCGGCCGGACCCGAGCATGTCGGTTGCCCGCCTGCAGGCACCCGCATTGGATGCGCTGCGGCTCACCATGTCGGACGGCTGCGATCTCGACGTCGGTGTCGGCGGCGTCTACAACGCCTACAACACAGCGCTTGCCTACGCGGCCTGCCGCAGCCTGGGTCTGAGCAGCGAGTCCATCCGGGACGGCCTGCGCAGCTTTGAGCCCAAATTCGGTCGTCAGGAACGGATGACTCTGTACGGCCGGCCGATGCGGATGCTGCTGGCCAAGAATCCTGCGGGCTTCGATGAGGTGCTGCGAACGGCCGACGAGCTCGGCGGCGCTCACGTCTATCTCATAGCCGTAAATGACGGCATCGCCGATGGACGGGACGTCTCATGGCTGTGGGACGTCGACTTCGAGCGGCTGGCGCGAACACCCCGCCGGCCTGTCGTGGTGGCGTCGGGGCGGCGGGCTCAGGACCTGGCCGTTCGACTCAAATATGCGGGCCTGCCCATGGACAGGCTGACCGTTGAGCCTGACCCGGCACGAGCCCTCGAGCGGGTGGCCGGTCTCGGCGACGCCGGCGACATCCCGATGATCCTGCCGACCTATACGGCCATGCTCGACCTGCGTGCTGTCGCCGAGCGGGCCGGCGCCGTGGCACCCTTCTGGCGGCCGCGTCACCAGGCGGCCACGCCCTGAGCACCCCGCCCCTGCGCATGGCCCATCTCTATCCCGACGGGATGAACCTCTACGGGGACATCGGTAATGTACGTACGCTTGAACAGCGCGCCCGCTGGCGCGGCATCAAGGTGGAGCTCGCGGGGGTCGGCGCCGGGCCGACCGATCTCGCCGACTTCGACCTCATCTTCTTCGGAGGCGGACAGGACCGTGACCAGAGCCGAATCTTCAGGGATTTCGCCGATCACAAGCGCGACTCGCTGGTCCGCGCCGTGGATGAGGGGGCTGCCGTTCTGGCGGTCTGCGGCGGCTATCAACTCCTCGGCCATTCCTACATCGACGCCGACGGCAGGGTTCTCGACGGGCTCGGCCTGCTGGACATCCGGAGCACGGCGGGCGACGATCGCTGGATCGGCAACGTGATCGTGGAGAGCCAGGTTTCGATGGGTTTGACCCCGCACACCATCGTGGGTTTCGAAAATCACGGAGGCCGAACCATCCTCGGCGGCTCGCTCACCCCCCTCGGACGTGTTGTTGTCGGTGGTGGCAACAACGGTTATGACGGCGGCGAGGGGGTCGTCTCCGGCACGGTCGTGGGAACCTACCTGCACGGATCCCTCCTGCCCAAGAACCCATCCCGGGCCGACTGGCTGCTGGCCGCCGCCCTTGCACATCGCGACGGCCGGCCGGCGGTGCTCGAGCCACTGGACGACGACCTCGAGTTGGTGGCCCACGAGCGCGCGGTGGCCATCGCCATGGCTGAGCGCGGTCGTCGTGCGGAGCCGCGTCGCCGGTGACAAGATCGCCCGGTCTCGAAGCGGCGGGACGTCAGGCCGCGGTCGAGCTCAGCGGCCTCCGACCGCTGCGGCTACTCGGCGTTGCGGCACTGTTCGTGGGACTGGTGACCGCCGGCTGCGGTGACACCACCACTGCGAGGCCCACGCCGGTGCCGAGCCCCACCCCGGTCCCCGGTTCGCATGCCGACTTCGTGACCCGAGCTGATCGGGAGTGCCGAGCATCGCATGCTACCCTGGATCAGCGCCCGGCGCCGAGGTCGGTGCCGGACGTGGTCGCCTACCTGAAGACGACAATCGACGCCAACGCGGAGTTGGAGCGAAAGCTCCGCGGGCTCACGCCGCCTGCGGCAGACGCGGCCGTGGTGTCAGCTCTCCTGGATGACTTCCATGCGCTGATCACCAAGACCATGGAGGTGCGCCAACTCACCCTGAGCGGCGATGCGGCAGGCGCGGACAAAGCGGTCAGTGAGCTCCAGGACCAGGCGACGAAGGCGGCGGCGAGGTCGCGGCAGTTCGGCTTCAGCGCGTGTGGCATCCCGGCCACGCCCCCCTCCTCCCCCGCGGTGTAGCGACGCACCTCGGTAGGCGCCGGTGGCAACCCTTGTCATCACGGCATCGACTCGCCCCAGCGGTTAGCCCGATCACCTAGCGGGATCGCTGCCCGGACCACCACCGTGGCCCCCCAACTGCCGATCCAACGAGGTCTCAAGCTCGATGGTTCGCTGAAAGGCGGCCCGGACCGCATCATCCATGATGCCGCGAAGCTTGCCGCTCTCCAAACGGTTGAGCGCCGCCGCCGAGGTCCCACCGGGTGACGTCACCATGTCGCGAAGCTCCGCCATGTGCCGGCCCGATTGGCGGGCGAGGTCCGCCGATCCCCGGACGGTCTGCACCACGAGGCGCCGGGCCACGTCGCGGTGGAGGCCGAGATGGACGGCGGCATTGGTCAGGGCCTCCATGTAGAGAAAGACATAGGCCGGACCGGAACCGCTGATGGCGGTGGCCATGCTCACCTGGTGCTCGTCGGCCACCTCCAGCTCCTCTCCGAGGGCGCTGAGGATGGCGCGAGTGCGCTCCCGGCCCTCGTTGTCCACGGCCTCGGCGGCAAACCACACCGTCATTCCCGCGCCGACCTGCGCCGGCGTGTTGGGCATGGCCCGGACGACCCTCTGATGGCCCAGGCCCGAGCGCAAGGCCGCCGTGGTGACGCCCGCGACGATGCTGATGACCAGCGTGTCGGAGGCAAGCGACCCGCGGAGACCCTCGAGAACGGTTCCCGCCACCTGCGGCTTGACCGAGAGCAGGATCACGGCGGCCTCCCTGACCGCGACCGCGTTGTCGCTGGTGGTGCTCACGCCCATCCGGGCCATGTCTTCCCGACGACTCCCGCTGGGATCGGCGCAGACGATCTGCCCGGCCGCGACACGGTTCTCGCGCAGCAGCCCCGCAATCATCGCCTCAGCCATCACACCCGAGCCGATCACGCCCAGGTGTATGTCGGTCGATCGGGCGGCGCTCACGTTTTGACCTCCACCGGCGCCCAGGCGGCACGGTTTGCAAACAGCGGGCGCTACTGACCTTAGCGCTCCCCGACCTAGAATCGCCGCTGTGTCCTGCGCTCACTGCGGCCGACAGGTTCCACCAGGCCGCTTCTGCACAGGATGCGGAGCCGATCAGACCTCCGGCCGTCACGATGCCCGGAAGCGCTGGCACGCCTATGCGGCTCACCCCGGTGAGCCGGTCGTGCGTCTCAACGCCCTCTCCACCATCTTCCCCCACCTCGATCATGAGCGGGTTCACGACTTCCGATGGGCGTTCGCTGCGGGATTGCTGTCCCTGACGGCCCTCTATGTCGGCGGCCTGATCGTCGCAGCCCTTCTCCTCGCCGCTTTTCTCGTCCCCGCACTCTACCTGCTGTATCTCCACGAGGCTCAGGTGTACGGCCGAGAGCCCGTATCGGTCCTGATCACCACGGTTGGCGGAGGCGCCGTACTCGGCCTGGTGGTATCCATCCTGATCGATCGGGCGGTCGGTGTCGTGAGTCTGGCGCCTGTGACCGGGGTCGCTCTGCTGATCCTGCTCACGGTCCTGACACCGCTGGTCCAGGAGATGATCAAACCCTTGCCGGCGGTCGTGTTCCGGCGCCGGCCCATGTTCGCCGAAACCATGGACGGCCTCACCCTGGGTGTGGCGGCCGGCCTGGGCTTTGCGCTGGCCCAGACATTGGCGAACTTCTCCCCGGTGTTCGCATCACTGCCCTTCCAGGTCGATCCCTCCGTGTGGATATACCCGCTGGTCAGCCTGGCTGTGCTCCTGCCCATACTTCAGGGAACCTGTACCGGCGCCTTCACCGCCGCACTGTGGGTGCACCGGCGGCGCAATGACCTCGGCGTCGTGAACAGCGGCATCCCGGTGGCCGTGGCCGCCCATGTGGCCTTCGCACTCGGCGGTCAGCTGCTCGCCGAACGCGGCCCCGGGCACATCGCCGTCCTTCTGTGGCAGGGAGTGGTGGTGAGCGTGATGATCCTATACACCCGTGTCCTCCTCCATCGGGCCCTCCTTGACGAGGCCGCCGGCCTGGGCTTCGGCGAGGTCGTCTGTACCCATTGCCGTCAGGAGGTCGTGGCCGCTCGCTTCTGTCCACAGTGCGGCATGGCTCTGACGGCATCGCCACGGCGGCTTGACGGCTCCGGCGGCCCCCGT
The DNA here is from genome assembly GCA_046263035.1 of Candidatus Dormibacteria bacterium. Lineage (GTDB taxonomy): Bacteria > Chloroflexota > Dormibacteria > Aeolococcales > Aeolococcaceae > JBHELP01. The sequence goes on from JBHELP010000109.1 coordinate 4,528, forward strand.
CTGACGGCTCCCGCCGGCGGCGCCTGAACGGCCGTGGTGAGCAGGGTCCCCACCCGCCTGGTCATTGGTTTCATGCTCGGCCTGGTGGCGGTTCTGGTGGCCGCATCGGCGGTCATCGCCGCGCTTCGGGGGAGTCGCGATGCTCCGCCCACCGTGCTGGGGGGCATTGGCCGCCCGGCGCGCTCAACACCCGCAACACCGCCGCCCTCCTCCGGGCAGCGGGTCGAGACCGCTCGCATCGCCGTGACACTCCCGGAGGGATGGAGCACCGTGAGCACCGCCGATGACGAGCTGGTGGCGGCCGGGCGCCATGCGGTGGTCGACCTCAGCGTCCGCACCGCCTCCGACACGCTCACGCAGGCAAATCTCGCGGACGACATCACGGCCGGATTTCAGCGACGCTATCCCGACGCCCGCATCTGCCGCCCCCCGGCCCCGGCCGGCATCGACAACGGCCCCGAGGGTGTGGCGTTCGCCGTCTGCTACACCGTCATCCCCCAGAACGGGCGAGCCGTGGCCACCAACGCGCTGGTCGTCGCCGCCCTGGTCACTCAGCCCGACGGATCTCGGGACGTCTTCCGGGAGAGCGGCATCTATGCCGAACCCGATGCCGCCTCGGCAGTCGAAGAGCTCGACCCCGTCACGTCGTCCATCCGCTGGAGAACGTTGCACCTCCTGCGCGCCACCGTCACCGCGGCGCCGTGACCGCCCCCTCCAGCCTGCGCCCCAGGAACAGGAGCAGAAGCGCGACCCCCAGTGCCGTCGTTCCGGCGAGCAGAAGGGGTATCACCCCGGTTTCCTGCCAGGCCAGGCCGGCCCAGATTCCGGCCACCAGGATTGCGCCACCCGTCAGGCCCTGATACCAGCCCTGCGCCGACCCCTGCCGTTCGGCGGGGGCCAGGCGGCTGGCCCAGGCCTTGCCGACGCCGTCGGTACAGGCGCCGAATCCACCGTAGAGAGGCAGGAGGACGAAGACCGCGGCGCCGCTGCCGGCCAGGCCCAAGCCGATGTAGCCGGCCGCGAAGAAGAAGAGGCCGGCGCTGATGACAAGCCGTGGCGAGAAGCGGTCGGCCAGCGCCCCGGCGGGGTAGCTGAGCCCGGCGTATGCGAGGTTGTAGAGGATGTAGGCGGTGATGACTCCGGCCGTGTCCAATCCCAGCGTGTGGGCCCGGAGTAGGAGGAGCGCGTCGGGAAAGTTGACCAGGCTGAAGACCACCAGCACCGCAACCACGGCCCAGAAGCGTTGGGGTAGCGGCACGCGTTGACCCGCCCTGGTGACGGCGTTCCCGGCCTCTGCGCTGCCACCCCTGGCGACAACGTCGGAAGGCGCCCGGGCCCGGTCCTGAGCGGTGCTCCCCCGGGCGACGACGCCGGAAGGGATCCCGGTCCGAGCCTCCGCAGTGCCCCCTCGGGCGACGACGTCGGAAGAGCTCCCGGCGCCGGCGCCGGCGCGGGCGCCCTGGGCAGATGTTCGCGGGCGCGGTGGCTTTCCCTCGACCACGGCCCGGATCAGCAGCACGCTGGCGATTGCCGGTACGACAGCGAGGAAGAAGAGTGGACGCAGTTGATGCGACAACGCCTCGTAGGCGATGAGGCCGACAAGCGGGCCGGCCACAGCCCCCGCGGTGTCGGCGGCACGATGCAGGCCGAAGGCGGCGCCTCGCCGGCCGGGAGGCACATCGACGACCAGGAGCGCATCACGCGGAGCCCCGCGCAGGCCCTTGCCCACCCGGTCGACACATCGGGCGGCCAGCACCAGGGGCCACACCGTCGCCACCGCGATCATGGCCTTGGCCAGGGCGGCCAACCCGTATCCCACACCGATCAACGGCCGGCGACGAAAGCGATCCGCCAGGCTCCCCGCGGTCACCTTGGTCAGGGCGGCCACGCCGTCGGCCGCGCCCTCGATCAGACCCACGACCGCCACCGGGGCGCCCAGCACTCCGGTGAGGAACAGGGGAAGAACGGGATAGAGCATCTCGCTGGCGGCGTCCTGGAAAAAGCTCACTCCACAGAGGACGGCGAGGTTGCGTGTCAGCCATGGAGGCCGCCGGCTCCGGCGGTGTACCGGTGGGGCCGGGGCGGGTAGCTCGGTCACCCAGTGATTCTCCTCATCGGCGCCGCACGCCGCTCCCTGCTGCCCGTCGCCGACCCGATGATGACGGTACAATCCGCGCCGGCGGGGGCTTCACCATCGCCCTGGCCACTGGAGGAATTCACCGGCGATGAGCGATTACCCGATGTCCAGCGACGGGCGCCCTCTCGGCAAGGATCGCAGCCCCTGGGCGGTTCTGGGCCTCATCCTCGTCACCCTCACCATCTACTTCTACGTGTGGTACTACAAGGTGAACCGAGAGATGCGCGATCACGACGAGCGCGTCGAGGTCAGGCCCGGTCTGGCCGTCGTCGCCCTTGTGGTGCCCATCGTGAACCTCGTCTCGATGTTCAACACCGCCAAGCGCCTGCAGCAGATTCAGGCCATGGAGGGGCTGGAGACGACCTCCTCGCCGGGGCTGGCGCTGATCCTGGCCCTGTTCACCGGGGGCATCGGCTACCCCGCCTACATGGCATCCCTCCTACGGCGCCACTGGCAGCTACACCAGGAGGGAGCGTCGGACGCGGGATACGCACCCTATGGCGCTCTCGCGCAGGGCGGCCCACCGGGGGCCTCATACGGCCTGCCGGCCTCCGGCCAGTCGGGATATGCGCAGCTTCCCGAGGCCTATCACGCACAGAGTCCGGGGGAGCAGCTATCTCCGGACGGCAGGTATCGCTGGGACGGGCAGGTGTGGCAACCGGTGCAGGCGCAGGCGCAGCGGGCCCCCGAGTTGGCCCAGCCGGCGCCCCAGATGCAGCAGGCGATTCCCGCTCCTCATGAGCAGCTCTCGCCGGACGGTCGCTACCGCTGGGACGGCCAGGCGTGGCAACCCGTCGAGGAGCAGCCGAGCGCCGCCCAGCAGATGGGCGGTCAAGAACACAGCGTTTCCGGCGACGTACAGGGACAGCAGACTTCCGGCACGTCGGCCGGCGAGCAGCTGTCCCCCGATGGCAGGTTCCGCTGGGATGGCCGGGCATGGCAGCCGGTGCGCGCTCAGCAAATCCCGGCGACGGCGCCTGCGCCTGCCGAGCAACTCTCCCCGGATGGTCGCTTCCGCTGGGATGGGCAGGCCTGGCAGCCCGTCCGCGAGGCCCCACAGGTCGCCGCCGTGGCCCCCGCGGCCTCTCCGGCCGAACAGCTTTCGCCGGACGGGCGCTATCGGTGGGACGGTCAGGCCTGGCAGCCGGTTGAGCAGCAGCCCCACCCCGGTCCGGCGCACCCGGCGGCCCATCCGGTGGCAGCGGTCAGGGACCAGCCTGGTGGTCAGCTGTCACCCGACGGAAGATACCGCTGGGACGGCTACTCCTGGCAGCCCGTCCGGGATTAGTCCAGCCCGGGGATGGCTCAGGCGCCTTGATGGGCGCCTGGGATCAGGGGTTCCGGACGCCGGGTCGGTTGCGGGACTTGGAGGCGTCCGCATCGGTCTGACCGGAGTCGCGACTGGACCCGCCGGCGGCGCCGCCGGGACCGCTCACCGCCGGCTGAGCCTCCGCCCTGCCCCCGGGCTGGCCGGGAAGCGCAACCCCGGGTGGAGCAGCCCCTCCATTGGTGCTGGACGAGGCCGTGGATCCCCCCTCAGAGCGTGAACCGGCGGGCCCAGCGGGCTGTGAGGCGCGCTTCATCTTTTCCGGGCTCCCCATGGTTATCTTTCCGTTTATCATTCCCCCGTCTTCAACCTGGAGCTTCGATGCCATGACGTCCCCGACGATATTTCCAGAGCCGGTGACCGTCAGGCGCTTTTTGGCCTCAACGTTGCCGTTGACGCTCCCCCCAACGCTTATCTCACCCGCATCTGTGTTGCCATTGAGCGTTCCGCTCACGGTGAGGTAGTCGGCGAAGACATTGCCGTTGACGATGCCCCCAATGCTCAGCCTGCCCGCGGTGACGCCGGCTGTCACAGTGGCGGATGAGGTGACCTCGATGGTTCCGCCGGCGCGCAACTCGCCCTCTATGGTGCCCTGGACCTCGAGGTTGCCCTGCACGATCAGCTTTCCCACCAGACTGTCGTGCGGGCCTATCACCACGACAACAGTTGCGGGCTCGGTCCCCTCGTCAGGTGCCTTCGCGGGGTTTTCCCCTGTCTGGGCCATATCGATACCTCATGGCGAGCCGGTGGAGCCCGTATCTTACCGATACGGTCGCCCGGATACCGGATCGGGCGTCCTCCTGCGCCGGCGATGAAGCTCGCCACGGTGCAGATGCTCAACTACTACCGCCATGTGGATGGCGACTACGACAGCTGGGCTGACGGCCTGCACGACCGGATGGCACGCCGCCTCGCCACGGTGGCCGACCCCCGCGATGGGGAGCACGTTCTCGATATCGGCTGTGGCACGGGGCTCGTCGCCCGCCACCTGTCACCCGGCGTGGGCCCGTACGGACGCCTTGTCGGCGTCGACCTCTCCGACAACATGCTCTATCTGGCCAAACGACGGTCCACCGGGCGGGCGAGCTTTCTCAAGATGGCCGCGGAGGATCTCACGCTTCCCGATTGCAGCTTCGACCTGGTCACCATGGGCCAGAGCCTCCCGTACTTCGAGAATCCCGAGGGCGGCCTCGCCGAGGCCTTCCGGGTCCTCAAGCCCGGGGGTCGCATCGCCGTCTCCTGCCAGCGTCGCAGCCTGAGCACGCCGGCGCAGACGGTCTTCTTCTCCTGCCTCGGGCGGCTGGCGTGGCGGCATCCGCTGAGGGTTCCCCGGCCCTCCGAGGATCGGGCCGTGTTCGGCGAGCCACGCGTGCTCATCAACCTCCTCCGCGAGGCCGGCTTTCGGGAGGTGGAGCGAACCGAGACTGTGATCGGTGCGAGCGTGCGGAATGCGCACGCCTGGACGGACCTGATGACCGGGGCCGGCCCCTATCCCCACGCCCTGCTCGCCGGGCTCGGTGAACGAGCCCGCCTGGAGTTCGAGGCTGAGGTGGAGTGGTCGCTGGCGGAGCTTGAGCACGAGGGGACCCGCATCCATCACGCGTTCAGCTGCGCGGTCGCCCGCCGCCCCTGAGGGGCACGAAGGGATATCAGGGGCGATCTTGCCCGGCCG
>JBHELP010000110.1:0-21735 GCA_046263035.1 Candidatus Dormibacteria bacterium
ATGGAGCTCTGCCAGGAGCGTCGTGGTGAGTTCGTCGACATGCGCTATCAGCCCGGCGGTCGGGTGGCGCTCCACTACGACCTGCCGCTGGGGGAGATCATTCATGACTTCTACGACCAGCTGAAGTCAAGGAGTAGGGGATATGCCTCGCTGGACTATGAGATCAGCGGCTTTCGCGCCGCCCCGCTGGTCAAGCTGGACGTTCTCGTCGCCGGGCAGCGTGTCGACGCTCTGAGCATGATCGTTCACCGCGACCAGGCGCACCTCAAGGGGCGGAAGCTCACCGAACGTCTGAAGACCCTCATCCCCCGCCAACTCTTCGAAGTTCCGTTGCAGGCGGCAATTGGCGGCAAGATCGTCGCTCGCGAGACCGTTCCCGCAATGCGCAAGGACGTCATCGCCAAGTGCTATGGCGGCGATGTCACCCGCAAGAGGAAACTGCTCGAGACGCAGAGGGAGGGCAAGAGGCGCATGAAGCGCGTCGGCAACATCGAGATACCCCAGGAGGCCTTCATGGCCGTGCTCAAGCTGGACGGCTGATGCCGACGTCGAAGTCGCGCAAGCGCAGGAGAACAGGCCGCCCGCGCCCTCCCGCCGCAATGGGTGAGGAGGAGGTGGCGTCGCCCGCGACTCGCCGGAAGGCGCCTCCCACGGCCCAGCAGAAGGCGTCGCCCGCCGGCCAGCGGAAGCCGTCGCCCGCGGCCCAACAGAAGGCGTCGGCCGCCGCTCCCTGGTCGCGGCGATCGGTCGGTGTGATGGTGCTCATCGTCGGGCTTCTCCAACTGCCCTTCGGAACGCTGCATTACCTGACCGACCGCAGCAGCGACCTCTTCGAAGACATCATCTTAGTGCCCTCGGGATCGCCGCCGCTGCTGCTCGCTGCCTGCTTCGTGGCCATGCCGCTGGCCAGGCGTCTCACGCGTGAGCCGCGGGCGATGGGCATCTTGGAGACGCTCAGCGTGGGCATGAGCATCTTCATCCTCTTCCTGTCCTTTGCCCTGACCGTGGTCGGTGTTGCCGGCGAGGGCTCGCCGAGCACCTCCTCGACGGCCACCCCCAAACCGCTTCCAACGCCGGTGACATCTCCGGAGAACCAGACGACGCGGCCCCCCGCCTCTGTCTCAGCATCGCCCCTCCCGACGGCCGCCGCCGGGCAGCCGCCGGCATCGCCCCCACCGTCCGGGGCGGCGCCTTCAGTCTCGCCATCGCCCCGGGGGGCCGCGAAGCCGGCACCCTCTTCACCGGCGAGAGCCAATCGCCTCAATGCGGGTCAGGTGTTCGGTCTCGCGCTCGCCAACCTCGCGGCGCTGGGTGCCACCGCCTACATCTTCCCGATGATCTACAGGCTTCTCTGGATGCGAGGTGGTCGCCGTCAGCGAAACTCGGCACAGCCCCGCGGTGGCCGGTGACGGTGACGACAGCGCTCACCTCAGGTGGGGCGGTCGCCGGATGCCGTCCGTATGTGGCCTGCCGCCCCTTGCGGGAACTGTGCTGAGTGAACCAGGGTCGGGTGGCATCGGCCGCCCGGCCCCGGCCCCCCTCGCTCTGTGCTCTGAGATCCGCTCCCTCTACGTCCACATCCCCTTCTGTGAGCGCAAGTGCGGCTACTGCGACTTCGCCTCGGTAGTGGGATTGGAGGGCCAGGGGGACTACGTGAGCGCGTTGCGCGCGGAGGTGCGCCTGATGGCTTCGGTGTTCCCGCACGTGACCCTGGACACCATCTTCGTCGGTGGAGGCACCCCCGGTCTCCTGGAGCTGTCCCTGCTCCACTCGGTGATGGACGAGATTCGGGCCGGCTTCACTCTGGCGGCGGGTGCCGAGGTCACGTTGGAGGCCAATCCCTCGAGCACGTCGGAGGCCCGCGCCGAGGCGTGGCGAGTAGCCGGGTTCAACCGGGTGAGCCTGGGCCTGCAGAGCCTGGAACCGGACGTGCTCCGCTTTCTCGACCGCGTTCACGATGCCGAACGGGCTGTCCGGGCCGTGGCCGAGGTCCGCGCCGGGGGCTTCGTGGCCATCAACTGCGATCTCATCTACGCCGTCCCCGGCCTGGAGGACACCAGCTGGGCCAGGACGCTGGACCGGGTGTTGGAGCTGGACCCCGGGCATCTCTCCTGTTACGAGCTCACAGTGGAGCGAGGCACCGCACTCCATGCCGCGGTGAGGTCGGGACGGGTAGCGGACGTCGATGAGGGGGCGGCCGTCCGCCAGCACCGAATTGCCCTGTCCAGGCTCGAGGCGGCCGGCTATCGCCAGTACGAGGTGAGCAATTTCGCTCGGACGGGACGTCAATGCCGCCACAACCTGGCGTACTGGCGCAACCAGCATTACCTCGCCGCTGGGGTGGGAGCCCACGGTCATGTGCCCGCCGCCGCAGCACCGGCCCTGGGCCTGGAGCCCCGCGAGGGTGCCACCACGCTGCGGTACTGGCACACGCGCAGCCTACCCGCGTACGTCCGCTCGAGCATCGAGCGCGGGCTGCTCTACTCCGGCCATGAGTTCGTGGAGCCTGGAGAGGACGCCACCGAACGGCTGATGCTTGGCCTGCGGCTCAACGAGGGCATTGACCATCCGCCTGGGCCGGAGGTAGACCGGCTCGCGGAGTTGGGGCTCATCACGCTGGATGCGGGTTTGATCAGGACAACGCCCGGCGGTCAGGAGGTCCTCAACGACCTGGCCGTGCGCCTGACGATGTAACCGACCGCACTCGACGGCGGAGCCCTTCCTGACGAACCGGTGACAGCGCCCTCAACCTGGACCCGCACGGAGACGGGAGGGTCCATCATCGGGACATGACCAACCCACCACCACCAGCTCCTCCATCCGAGCGTCTCATCACAGCGCTGGTTGTCGCAGGCATCTCCCGCTCCACCGCGATGGCGATGGAAACCGGCAAGGCAGAGGAGGTCCTGCTCCTCCTGGGATCCCGGGGTGCCGGGACCGTGTCCTCGGCACGACGTGTCGCCCGGCTCTCCCGCCACCCGGCTCGGAGGCCCTGAGCGCCTGAGCCGAAGCGACATCCGGGGCTCCCTCGGAGCCCCGAGCGTTGGCGCTCCCGCCGGGCCGTGGTACGCTCTGGCACTCACCACCATGGAGTGCCAACACGCTCCGGCCGCCGTCACGAGTGGGCCGGAAGGAGCACGCTGATCGTCGACAGCGCCCTGCCGCTCGATGAGCGCAAGAAGCAGATCCTCAAAGCCGTGGTGTTCGACTACACCGAGACCGCCGTGCCGGTCGGCTCCCATGCTCTGGCCGCGCACCTCTCCTCGTGGTCGTCCGCCACCATCCGCAACGAGCTGGCCAATCTCGTCGACATCGGCTACCTGCTTCAGCCTCACACCTCGGCGGGGCGAGTGCCCTCGGACCTCGGCTACCGCTACTACGTCGACTTCCTCATGGAGGAGGAGGAGCTGCCAGCGGGGGTGCGGCGCCAGATGCAGCCCTACCTCGGTGAGCTCCCCCTGGCCCTCGAGGAGCTTCTGGAGGTGGCGGCAATGGTCCTCGCCATCGCCACCGACGCCGTCAGCCTGGTGACCGGTCCCCGCTCCCTTCGGACCGCCCTCAAGCACGTCGACGTGGTCTCCCTCGACGGGAGCCACGCCCTTCTCATCCTCGTCACCGAGGGGAACCTCGTGCGGCACCAGTCGATTTCGCTCAGCCGCGAGGCCACCCAGTCAGAGCTCAGCGAGGTCGCGGGCCGGCTCAACGCCCGACTTCCCACCCTGGGTGAGCCGTCCGATGCCGGAGCGGTTGAGTCTCAGACACCGCTGCGCCAGGAGATCGCCGACCACATCGTGGCCTTCATGAAGGGGGTCGATTCCCGGCAGGACGCGCTGGTCGTCCACGACGGGGTGCGCAACCTGCTGCATCAGCCGGAGTTCGGCGATCCCGGCCGTCTTCAGCAGGTCCTCGACGTGGTGGAGGAAGAGCGCATCCTCGGCGATGTCCTCGCCTCGCTGGACGTCGACCAGGGAATACACGTGATGATCGGCCGGGAGAGCGGCATCGAGCAGCTCGACCAGTGCAGCCTTGTGCTGACCACCTATCGCGCCGGTGGAGGCCGGATCGGCACGGTGGGTGTGCTGGGGCCGACACGCATGCGGTACTCCCAGGTGGCGCCTCGGGTACGCTACGTCTCGCAGCGAATCGGTTCCGGGCTGAACCGCATCCTCAACTGAGATTGGGCAGAGATGAGCAACAAGGACGACAACGGCGACGCGCCCGTGGCCGCCACGGAGGCCTCGCCCCCCGGCGGGGCAGCTCCCAGGGAGCAGTCCGGCGAGGGCCCGCGCCGCGCCGCATCGGGAACGGCCAAGCGTGGACGTGCACCCAGGGGTGGTGCCGCCGAGGCTCTGGAGGCCATCGAGCAGGCACTCGGTGAGCGAAACGAGAGCTACCTCCGGCTTGCCGCCGACTTCGAGAACTACAGGCGACGTCACCAGCAGGACCTCATCGATCGCAGCCGTTACGCGAGCGAGGAGGCTGCACGGGCCCTCCTGCCTGTGCTGGACAACCTTCGGCGCGCCCTTGAGCACTCGCCCGGCACCGGTGACGACGGTCGTCTTCGGGATGGACTAAGCCTGGTGGTCCGGGAGTTCGAGACGGCGCTGGAGCGGCTGGGTGTGCTGCCCATCGAGGCTGTGGGCACACCGTTTGATCCCGCGCTGCACGAGGCCATCGGCGGGGACGAGTCCGACGAGGTGGACACAGAGACGGTGACCCAGGAGCTGCAACGCGGCTACCGGTTGCACGACAGGGTGCTTCGTCCCGCCATGGTCCGCATCGCCCGTCCCGCCGGGCCAGGCTGAGAAAGGCCATGGCAACTGCCAAGCGGGACTACTACGACGTGCTCGGCGTCGACCGGTCCGCCGGCCCCGAGGAGCTCAAGAAGGCCTATCGCAAGCTGGCCATGCAGTTCCATCCCGACCGCAATCAGAACGACCCCGGCGCGGAGGCCCGCTTCAAGGAGGTCGGCGAGGCCTACGCGGTCCTCAGCGATGCGGAACGGCGGCAGCGCTACGACACCTACGGCCATGCCGCGGAGAGCATGCCCGGTGCCGGCGGATTCTCTTTTGATTCCGCCTTTGACCTCTTCGACATGTTCTTTGGTGGCTCCGGCCGGCGTGGCCCCCAGGGAGGACCTCAGCGCGGCTCCGACCTGACCATGCGGGTGGAGATCAGTCTCCAGGAGGCCGTTTTTGGTGCCCAGAGAACCGTCGAGGTGCCCCGTGCCGGCACGTGTTCGGACTGTGGCGGCTCCGGCGCGCGCCCGGGAACGTCGGCCGTGCAATGTCCCGATTGCCAGGGCGCCGGCCAGGTGCGCCAGTCACGCCAGTCGATCTTCGGGCAGATGGTGCAGGTGTCGGCCTGCCCGCGCTGCCGGGGTGAGGGCCGGATAGTCGATTCGCCCTGTGCCGCTTGCCATGGGCGCGGCCTCGTCGACACCCGAAAGACCCTCCAGGTGAGCATTCCAGCCGGCGTTGACGAGGACGTCAACGTGCGGGTGCCCGGGGAGGGGGAGCCCGGTCCCAGGGGGGGGCCGCCCGGCGACCTCTTCATCGGATTCCGGGTCCAGCCCCATCCCCATCTGACGCGCCACGACGAGGACCTGGTGTACGAGCTGCCGGTCAGCGTGCCCCAGGCGGTCCTCGGCGACAGCATCACCGTTCCCACCATCAACGGGGAACACGAGATCCAGGTCCCCCCGGGTACCCAGCACGGCAAGGTGATCAAGATCGCCGGCATGGGGGTTCCCCATCTGCGCTCCGGTCGTCGCGGCGATCAGCTCTGCGTGGTCCGAGTGGTCATGCCCACCCATCTGTCGGCGGCGCAGCGTGCGGCCTACGAGCAGCTGGGGGAGCGCAACGGCCGTCCCGCCGAGGTGAGAAAGGGCTTCTTCGACCATGTCCGGAGTGCCTTCCGCACCTAGAGCCGCACACCCCGGCGCCGGCCGCTTGCCAGGACGGGGAGACCTGGTTTAGCAGACGCCTCGCCGGGGGTAATGATGTGATGCCCCGCCGCCGCGGGGGACGTACCAGATGTAATGAAGGAGGTGTTTTGAGATGGCACTGATTCGCTGGAACCCCTGGAACGAGCTTTCGTCCCTGCACGGTCAGATGGATCAGCTTTTCAACGAGGCGTTCGCCAATGAGAACCGGCAGGGCGGGGGTGTCCATGTCAATCTTCCCGTGGACATCCGCCAGACGGATGAGGCGTATTTCATCGAGGCCTCAGTTCCTGGGTTCAAGCCTGAGGATGTCGACCTGACCTTTGACGACGGGGTGCTCACCATCCGGGGCACGCACAACGCCGAGCAGGAGCATGAGCAGGACGGTTACGTACGCCGGGAGCGCCGCATGAGCTCGTTTTACCGCCAGGTGGGCTTGCCCGCCGAGGTCCGGGCGGACGAGATATCGGCCGCCTACGAGAATGGGGTGCTCACGGTGACCGTACCTCGGGCGCAGAAGGCGCAGCCGAAGCGGATCCCGGTGACCTCCGGTGGCAAGAAGAGCCCGGCCCGCGTCGTCGATGCGGTCAAGGGCGGCTCCAAGTCCTGATGGATGGTGTCCCGCCCGGAGCGGGACATTGGACCACTACTCACGAGCCCGCGGCGTTCGCCGCGGGCTCATGGTATGGGTCGCCATCCCCAACGCGCCGCAGCAACGGTCAGCCGGGCGGCCATCCCAGAGGCCGTCCGCCCAGCAGGTGTAGGTGCAGGTGGGGCACCGTCTGACCCCCGTGCGCACCAACATTGACAACCAGCCTGTAGCCATTCCCCGCCACTCCCTCCAGCGCGGCCAGCCGCTGAGCGGCGTGAAGCATCGCCCACCACAACGCGTCGTGGTCTGCGGTCAGTTCGGCGGCGGACACCAGGTGCTGGCGGGGGACGATCAATATGTGTGTGGCGGCCTGGGGATTGGCGTCACGAAAGGCGATGACGCCGTCGCGGTCATGAAGCAGCTCCGCGGCAATGCCTCCCGTGGCGATGAGGCAGAAGACGCAGTCAGCCATGGCGCTCCGCACCGCCGGAGATCATCCCGCCTGGGGGCTCCAGAATGTCGCCGGCGATGTGCTCGGCCTCCAGGGTGTGAGCGTGGACCCGTTGCAGGGAACCTGCGCGGGTGTGACTGGTCGGAGCCGCGATAATCAGGTGATACGTTGACGCCAGACCATGGGCTCTGCCCGGTTCCACGCGGTCCCAGACCACCTCGTGGACCCGGCCCAGGGCTCGCCGTCGGGCCTGACTTCCAGCGTGCATGGCGGCCCGACGCACCTCCGCGCTGCGACGACGGGCGACAGGATCGGTGACACGGCCCTTGAGGCCGTCGGCCGGCGTGTCGGGGCGTGGCGAGTAGCGGAACACATGGCACGCCAGGAAGCAAACGTCCTCGACGATCGAAAGCGTCGCGGCGTGGTCCCCATCGGTTTCCCCGGGAAATGCGACCATCACATCGGTGGTGAGCTCCGTCCACGGATCGGCCTCCCGGAGGCCCCGCACCACGCGCAGATACTGGCTCCGGCGATAGCCGCGATGCATGGCCTTGAGCACGGCGTCGCTACCGCTCTGCAGTGGCAGGTGCCAATGAGAGCAGAGTCGTGGGTGCCTGTTGAGGGCGATCAGGTCATCGCCGACGTCGTTGGCGTTGATGCTGCTCAGCCGGACCCTCACCTGCGGGATGCCCTCCAGCAGCGACGTCAGCAGCGCCGCCAGGGTGGTCCCCAGATCACGCCCGTAGGAACCCAGATCGACCCCGCAGAGCACGATCTCGGCATGGCCCGAGGCAGCCGCCCGGCGAGCCTGCGAGATGATCGAATCCGGCGGCAGGCTGCACGATGGTCCCCGCGCTCGCCAGACGGCGCAGTAGGTGCAGCGATGATCGCAACCGTCCTGGACCTTGATGAAGGCACGTGACCGGAGGGGAGGCCGGGTTGCCGCCCACGGCGCCGCCAGCCCCCGCCGCCGCCGGGCGACGTCGAGGACATGGGCGGCCAGGGCTCCCTTCTGGGCGTTGCTGAAGACGGCGTCGATGCTCTGCCGCTTCAGCATCGCCGCAACGCCGTCGCGAGGGGAACCGCATTGGGCCATCGGGTGCCCCACGACTGGCGGCATCGGGGCGCCGAGGTAGCGCTGTGGATTGCCGTCGACGCTGCAGCCGGTGAGCACGATGTGACATCCAGGATCCCGCCTGCGGAGCCGAGCCAGCCGCTGCCGCGTCGTGGCATCCGCCCGCAGGGTCACGGTGCAGGAGTTGAGCACCCGGATGTCGGCGGGCTGATCGTCGGGGACAACCTCACACCCGGCGGCGGCCACCTCGCCCGCGAGCTGCGCCATCTCCGCATAGTTGACCTTGCAGCCCAGTGCGGTGAGGGCGACGCGCGGCGCCCCACGATCGGCTGCCGCCGGCTCCCGGACCTGGCCGTCGACATGCCAGATCACCCGGGGCCACCGGGTGGGACGCCGGCCGGCCGGTCGAGATCTCCGGACCGAGCGAGCAGCAGAGCCAGGGCGATCGATGCCGCCAGCCGCGAGCGAAGCACCCGCGGGCCGAGGTGGACGGCGGCGGCGCCCGCCGCCACGATAAGGCCCAGGTCCCCGGCCCCGAAGTCTCCCTCCGGGCCGATGCAGAGCACCAGTGGAGCATCGGCAACCGGTTCGAAGGCGCTCAGCGGGGTGGTGTGCTCGTTGACCACGCAGGCCAGGATACGGGCTCCAACGGGGAGGGTGGCGAGCGATTGAGCAAGGCTGCGCACCGGGTGAACGGTCGGCACCGATCCCCGGCCTGCCTGCTGAGCCGCCTGCCGAGCCACCGACTGCCAGTGGTTCACCCGGCGCGCCTGTCGGTCGCCGTCCGGCCGGACGATGGTCCGCTGCGATATGCAGGGACGGATGCTCGCCGCCCCCATGGCTGCCATGGCATCCACCGCCTCATCCATCCCCTCCTTGGCGATGGCGTGGATCACATGCACCTGCAACCGAGGTTCGCCGGTCACCGGACGGCTCCAGGAGACGGCTCCGCCAACCCTCTGTGGGGTGATCTCGTCGAGCCGGATCGCGTGCTCCATACCAGCATCGTCCACGATCACCACCGTCTCACCTCGCTGAGCCCGCAGCGATCGAGCCAGGTGCCGGGCGTCGGCCCCGGAGAGGACCGCCCGGCCCTCGGCAACCTGCCTGGCTGCGACGAAGAAGCGCGGCATGCTCCGAAGTATGGCCGGGCCCAACACGGCGCGATGGCCGCCCCACCGCGCCGGTTCAGTTGTCGGCGGTGGGATCTCCCGTGGTCGCCAGGCTCGTCGGCTCCTCGTCGGTCGCTCCTGCCTCCTCCGGCTGCACCGCAACTCCCTCGGCGCCCGTCTCGGGCACGCCGCCGGCCGGCACCGTGGCCAGCACGGGCACCTGGGCCGGCGCCGTTGCCGTCGCCGTCATCTCTCGAATGACCACCACCCTGATCACGCCGGGATACTGCATCTCCGCCTCGATCTCCCGGGCGATCTCGCCGCTGAGCACGGGTACCTCGGCATCCCCCACGTCGCGGGCCCGCACCACCACCCGCATCTCCCGGCCGGCCTGGAGGGGGAAGGCCCTCTCCACGCCCCGGTGCCTGGTGGCGATGCCCTGCAGCTGCTCGAGACGGGCGAGGTAGGCGGCCAGGGTGTCGCGGCGCGCCCCGGGTCGTGATGCCGAGATGGCGTCGGCGCAGATGGTGAGCATGGCGAGGTCGGTCGCCGGCTCCTCATCGAAGTGGTGTGCCTTGACAGCGTGGACGATGCCGGGGTCGGTGCCGAAGAGTGCCAGCAGTTCGCCACCGATGATGGCGTGCGATCCCTCGACGTCGTGATCAACCGCCTTGCCGATGTCATGGAGCATTCCCGCCTCGCGCGCCGTGGGCTGAGTCATGCCCAGCTCGGCGGCCAGCACGCCGCAGAGGTGACCTGTCTCCTGGCAATGGAGCAGAGCGTTCTGACCGTAGGAGAAGCGGTAGTGGAGGGTGCCGACCAGTTCGGCCAGCTCGGGCCGTCCCGCCATCTCCATCTCCCACATGGCCCGCTCTCCCAGGCTGGTCACGCGCTTGGCCAGGGACGTGCGGGTACGGAGTAGGACGGGTCCCACCTCCGCCGCCTGCACTCCGCGGTCGACCACCTCCAGTGCGGCCTGCCGGGCAACCTCGCGGCCCACGGGGTCTATGCCCCGCAGGGTGGCCTGGGCTCGCTCGGCGTCGACCGCGAGCTCGGTGGCGGTCTCGGCCGCGATAGCGGAGAGCGCTGCCAGCAGCCGTTCGCGGGCATCGTCGTCGAGGTTCTCCAGTGGCACCGGCGTGGCCCGGGGTGCGCCGTCGGAGTGAGATCCGGCCTGACGTTCGATGGCCTCCACGATGGCCAGCCGGGCGGTGCCCGGGGGATCGGCGCTGGCCACGGTGACCGCGGTCTCGACCCGATCGGGGTGCTCGGCCGCGAGCTCACCCTCCACCCGCTCGAGAATGGTTCGGCGGGCGACCTCGCGGTCCAGACCGGCCTTGTTCAACACAGTCGCACGTGCCTCGGCCATACTCGTTGCCAGCTGCTCGCGCTCCTGCTCCAGAGCCTGGCGCCGCTCCTTGAGGGAATGGCGGTGCTCGTCGAGGAGGTGGCGTCGCTCGTTGAGCCGGCGCTCCTGCTCGGCGATGAGAGGTTCCAGCGCGTCGAGGGTGTCCTGGCGCATCGACAGGTCCTCCAGCGCATCGGTCCGGGTCGAGAGAGCGGCGGTTCGAGCGTCGGACAGGATCCGCTCCGCCTCACGCCGGGCCTATTCGAGCCCGTCGGCGGGTCCGGGCGGCCCCGGCGCCCTGCTCGCTCGAGTCGGCGCCCTCCGCCGCGCCGTCCACACCAGGGCTCCGGCACCGGCGGCGAGGGCAACCGCCGTGGCCGCCGCCACCAGCATGGTCATGCCCCGAGTCTACTCGGCGCCTCCTCGGTGAGCTGGTCCACGAAGAGGGCGGCCGCCGGTGGCAGGGTGCGCCGCCGGTCCCAGCACAGGGCAACGGTGCGCGCGATGGCCGGCCCATCGAGGGGCACACAGGCGACCAGATCTGAGGGGAAGGGGAGGGGCAGCGGTAGCAGGGAGGTCCCCAGCCCGGCCTCGACCAGGCCCTGGACGATGGTGAAGTCGTTGCCCTCATAGGCCACGTCGACGGCGAGGCCGGCCCGGGCAAAGGCGTCGTCGATGATCTTGCGTAGGCCGCTCCGCGACTTGGGCAGGATCAGTGGCTCGCCGGCGATGTCCCGCAGCGCGCACAGCCGCGCTCCGGCCAGACGGTGCCCGTTGGGAACCACCACGGCGACGATCTCCTCGAAGAGTGGTGTGATCGCCAGCTCGGGCATGTTGGTCGGCGGGGGGCCCAGGATGCCCAGATCCAGATCACCGCTGAGGACGCTTCGGGCCACATGGGCGGTCGTGCCCTCCTCGAGCACGAAGCGGATGCCCGGGTGGGCGGCGAGGAAGCTTGCCATGCGTTCCGGCAGCCAGCGGGCACCGACGGTGTGGAGGAACCCGATCTGCACCTCGCCGCTCTCCGACGAGACCGCTCCCTGAGCGTCGGACACCGCCTCGCGCGCGTCATGGAGAAGTCGCTCGGCGCGACTGAGGAAGCGGGTCCCGGCCTGGGTCAGGCGGACGCTCCTGCCGATGCGCTCGAAGAGCTCGACACCCACCTCCTCCTCGAGACGGGCGATCTTGCGGGACACCGTGGACTGGTCCGTCTGCAGAACCTCGGCGGCCCGACCCAGGTGCTCAAGCCGGGCCACCTCGACAAAATTCTTCAGCCACCCGATATTGATGCGATCCATGCATGGATTTGAAGCGAAATGTGCTGTTGATGTCAATCCGGACCGCTGCTACCCTGGCCCTTTACCAAAGCCCCCCGCGCGGGACTTCCTGGGAGAACACTGATTTGCTGATTGAGACTGCCACCAAGCAGGTGCACGCCGCTCGCCGTCGCCATCGCGACGAGAAGGTCCGCCGGACTCGCATGCGCCGTCTGGTCGAGCGCGTTGACGCCGCCATCGCCATGTGCGAGGAGACCCATCTCCAGGGCATCAAGGAGGTCCCCGAGGATGTCGCCGCCCGGGCGCAGCGGGTCTTCACATTCGCTCGTCGGGCGATCCGGGTGACGGGTGACGTCTCGGCACTTCAGGCGTTGGACGAGGCACTGGCGCAGCGGCGGGTCAAGATCACCGAGGTGATGGACATCCTCTGGACCGTCCAGGAGATCTGCTTCGACCTCATGCTGCCCTGGCGGACGGACCTTCCCGAGGATGTCGAGGCCACCGAGGCGGGCACCGAATGGCGGGAGTTCCACCCCGCCGCTTAGCTGCTGGCCGATGGTGCCCGTCGTCACTCCGACCCGGTGGCCTGCCGGCCCTCGTCGCAGACGGTTCGGAAATCGCAGTGGCCGCAGGACCACGTCGACGGCCGGGGCGGGAAGGCTCCGCTGCGCATGGCGTCAGACAGTTCCGCCGTCACCGCGGACAGTTGTTTGAAGGCATTGTCGAGCTCGCGGGAGCCCAGGGGTACTCGGGTCACCTCGGTGGTCTGCAGCCGGTGCAGCTCGACAGTGACGGACTCGATCCGCTCCCGTTGGGAGATGGCCACGGCGTAGGCCCGGACCTGGAGATCCCGGGCCTCCCCGGCCGCCTCCCGCGGTGGGCCGGTCTTGTAGTCGACGATCACCGGCGAGCCGTCTGCGCGCCGGTCCACGCGGTCGAGCCGGCCGTGGATGTCGGCGCTGGTCATGTGCAGCGTGAAGGGTTGCTCTACCTCGGTGATGTGGGCATCCCGCCACGCCGCTGAGCCGATGTAGCGGCGCAGCTGCTCCTCGCCGAGCGAGCGGAGATCGGCGTTGCGGCCCTTCTCGCCGGGTGTCTCGTCCCAGGCCTGTGACCACAGCGTGGCGATCAGCTCTTCATCGACGTCGATTCCTGTCTGGCGCTGGGTGGCCGCGGTCTGGAGGACTGTGTGGATGAGCAGCCCGTACCATCCCTGCGACGACTGCGGGGTGGGCATGTGATAGACGTGGCCGTACTGGTAGCGTCGCGGGCAGGCTCGGAAGTCGCGAAGTGCTGAGACGCTGACCGAGGGGCGCGCGGCCAGGGCCGATCGCGGTGGCCGCGTGCCGCCCAGGCTGAAGGCCGGTGCGGGCGGCAGGTTGACCCGCACTGCTGCCCCGGTCCCGTCCTCGACGCCGGCCAGGAAGGGGGAGCCGTGCTCGTCACGGTCTCTGAACGAGCTGGGGTATCGCCGGGCCTGGCTGAACACCAGCCGATCGCGCGCCCGGGTGGCGGCGACGTAGAAGAGCCGGCGCTCCTCGTCACTGACGCCGTCACCGGTGGGTGCCTGCTCGGGTACCAGCTCATCTGGGAGCGTGAGGCGGCTCGAGGAGCCACCGCGGCCGGGCCACCGCGTCTCGATGCACTTGGGCACGAAGACCACCGGCCACTCCAGACCCTTGGCGGCATGGGCGGTGAGCAGGACCACACCATCCTCGACGGGATCGATGGCGGCGAGCTCATCGGCATCGTGGCTGCTGCGCAGGGCGTGCAGGTAGCGCAGCGCGGTGGCGAGGCGGCGATCGTCGCTCCAGTCGGCGAAGGTCTCCAGCAGCTCGCCGAACTTGTTCAGGTTGGCGCCGCTCTGCATCCGCTCGAGGGGGCTGAGCAGGTCCAGGATGGCGAGAAAGTCGCTGGCCTCCAGGGCCGCCTGAAAGATCTCGCGAACATCCTGCCGCGAGGCGCGCGCATTGAGGTCCAGCAGGGCCTCCACGCAGCGGCGCGCCGCGCGCTGGTCCTCGTCGTCGAGACCCTCGATCCCGGTCGCCTCCACCAGCGTCGCCAGCCCCTGCTCATGGTGGTGGCAGGCGAGGACTAGTGCCACCCGGCCGCGGACGGTCACCTTCCAGGAGGGAAGCAGCAGGCAGCGCAGTATCGACTGTGAGTTGGCGGGGTCGTCGGCGGCGGTCAGCAGAGCCATGACGTCCTTGATCTCGGGCTGCTGAAAGAAGCCACGGCCGCCCTGGACCTGGTAGGGCACGCACGCCGACTGGAGAGCCTGCGTGGCCGGCTGCATGTCCACGTGTCGCCGGAACAGGATGGCGATGTCGTTCGCCCGGACACCCGCATCGATCAACCTGCGGCACTCGCGGGCGATGGCCAGCATCTCACCCCGCTCGGTGTCCCCCCGCCACAGCTCCACCGGCTCCCCATCACCTCGCACGGCTGTGAGTCGCTTCTCTATGCGCGATCCGGGATGGGCGGCGGCGATGATGGTGCGGGCCACCTCGACGACCTGGGTGGTGCTTCGGTAGTTGCGAGATAGGACGAGCCTCTGGCAGTCCGGGTGCGCCGTCTCGAAACGGTCGAGGTTGGCGCGGCTGGCGCCACGGAACTTGTAGATGGACTGGTCGTCGTCGGCGACCACCAGGATGTTGCGATGTTCCGCCATCAGGGAGTCGACCAGTCGGGACTGGGCGAAATCGGTGTCCTGGTATTCGTCGACCATGACGTGGCGGATGGGTCCCGCCACCGCCTGACGAGCGGCCGGCTCCCGCATCAGCTGCTCGGCATAGAGGATGGCGTCCTCGAAGTCGAGAACCGCATGCCGGCGATACCTCTCCTGGAGATGGGCGTAGACGAGCGCGCACTCGCGATGGCGCTCGAGGAGCGCCCGTTCGCCCGCATCGCCGCACTCCTCCAGGCGCCCCATCGCCCAGGCGGTGTAACGCTCCGGCGTCACCAGTTCCTGCTTGGCGGTCTTGATCACCTCCAGGATCGGCGCGATGAGATCCTGGGGCCGGAGCGGATTCCACAGGGTCCGCGGGCGAAGCTCGGCGAGGACGGCCTCCAGGTGCAGCCACCGCTCGGCGTCGTCGGCGATGTGAAAGGCGGGCGATATGTTGAGAAGCCATCCCCACTGACGCACCACGTTGATGGCGAAGGAGTGATAGTTGGTCAGCGGCGCCTCGTCGGGAAGGGGGCCGTGAGCCAGCTCGGCGCGCTGACGCATCTCGTTGGCGGCGCGCCGGGTGTAGGTGAGCACCAGCTGCTCCCCTGCGCCGATCCCCGCGGCGCAGAGACGAAGGAACCTCTCGACGATGACGCGGGTCTTACCGCTTCCCGGGCCGGCGAGGACAAGACATGGGCCCTCACCATGGTCGACCGCCGCCTGCTGATCGGGGTCGAGCTGCAAGGGCGTCACGCATTGAGGATATGCCCCCGCGCCTCTGTCGACCGTGCCATCCCGACCGGCACCGTCCACCTGTTAGGGTGGTTGTCACACATCATGTCAGCGAATCGTCAGTTTCCCGGCCGCATGCTGCAACTTGGTCTTGCCCCCGCCCTGGGCATGGCGTTGCTGTGCTCTGCACTGCTCCTTCAACCCGCGGGGCCGGCGGCCGTTGGCCGAACCCCCGAACCGAGCCAGGACCGGGGCGACGTCCGCCCCGTTGCCGCGGAGGCCCCACTGCCGGTACCGGTGACCATTCCCGTCATCGGTGCGCCGCTGCTGGGCACCGAGGCGCCCCTGCTCCCCCTTATGCCGGGAGCTCCGCCAGTTGTTTCCACACCGGCGACGCCGCCATCACCTCTCCCGTCGCCGCCGGTGGTCAACGAGAGGCCGTCGACAGGCGATTCGGCGGCCTGTGCCTCCTTCCCCACCGGCAAGGCGATCGTCATCGGCTTGGCCGGCCAGGATCTCACCGCCTGCCAGGATGGCACGGCGGTCAGCTCCACCCTGGTGACCACGGGTCGTCCGGAGCTGCCCACCCCCACCGGCACCACCGCTGTGCTGCGCAAGAGCTCTCCCTGGGTCATGCGGTCACCCTGGGGTCGGGGTTCCCGCTACTGGTACCCGCCGTCTCATGTCGACTTCGTCCTGTGGTTCCGCGAGGGCGGCTATGGCATCCATGACGCGCCGTGGCGCGATGCCTACGGGCCGGGTACAGAGCGCCAGGGCTCCCACGGCTGTGTGAACGTCCCCCGGGCGGCGATGGAGCCGCTGTTCCGCTGGGCCGACATCGGGACCCCCGTTCAAGTCGTCTGAGCCGCGTCGCATCGCCGGGAGCGGTGCCGAGCTCTTGGTCGGGGCGGCTAGACTTGCATCCACATGCGCCAGTTCGACACTGCCATCGCGCCCGGGGAGGTGATTCCACCTGTCTGAGGTGAAGGTTCGCGAGGGTGAAACCTTCGAGAGCGCCCTGCGTCGTTTCA
The DNA here is from genome assembly GCA_046263035.1 of Candidatus Dormibacteria bacterium. Classification (GTDB taxonomy): domain Bacteria; phylum Chloroflexota; class Dormibacteria; order Aeolococcales; family Aeolococcaceae; genus JBHELP01. Next base: position 16,234 of record JBHELP010000110.1, read on the forward strand.
ACAAGAAGATCAAGCAGAACGGCGTGCTTTCCGAGGTTCGCCGCCGGGAGCACTACGAGAAGCCCTCCGTGCGGCGCAAGCGCAAGCTTGTCGCCGCCAAGAAGCGTCGGGCCAAGGCGGGATAGCCTGCGGGTCTCGGTCGTCCGGGACGAAGCGTTGACCGCCGAGCAGCTCGCAGCCGTCCGGGCGGCCGCGCTGCCCCAGCTGCTGCGGAGGTGTGGCGATGAGCTCGGGCTGGCACACCGCGCCCCGCTGGCTCTACTCCTGACCGGTGACGCCGAGCTGCGGCGGCTCAATGCCCGATTCCGCGATGACGACGCGCCCACTGACGTCCTGGCCTTCCCGGGGGATGATCCCGGACGGATCGGCGATGTGGCGATCTCCGTGGAGCGGGCTCTGGCCCAGGCGGCCGACGCCGTGGCCGAGCTGCGGCTGCTGGCCGTACACGGGCTCCTCCACTGCACCGGGTGGGACCACGACGAGCCGCGCGCGGCGGCGGCGATGACCGCGGCGACCCGGCGCCTGCTGCCGGCGCAGGCCGTGCCCGAGCTCACCGCCGGTCCGGACTCGTGAACACACGGCACACGCGTGGCCACCCGTCAGGTGCCCGACCGGCGCGGGAGCTCGAGGCTGGACTGGACTGGTGAGCGCCCTGGTGATCGGTCTCGGCAACCACGGCCGTGAGTATTCCCACACCCGCCACAACGCCGGGTGGATGGCCCTGGACGAGCTGGAGCGGCGCGGCCGATTCGGCCGCGAGCGTCGCGAGGGGCCGGCCCGAGTCCGAGAGGGGTCGGTCGAGGGATACGAGGTCATCACCGCCCGGCCGCACACCTACATGAACCTCAGCGGCCGGGCGGGCGCGCACCTCACGGACCGGCTGGGCATTGCACCCGAGGAGGTCATCGTCGTCCATGACGAGGTGGACCTGCCACTCGGCGCCCTGCGCCTCAAACGTGGTGGGGGATCGGCAGGCCACCGGGGGGTGACCTCGCTCGCCGATTCATGGCACACGCGGGACTTCATCAGGGTGCGCATCGGAGTCGGACGGCCGGCGGATCGTGATGCAATGGTGGACCATGTTCTCGACACGTTCCATTCCGCCGAACGCGAGCAGCTTGGCCACGTCATCAGCCGTGCTGCCGACGCCGTCCTCGCCATCATCCGTGGTGGTCTCGACGCAGCCATGACCGAGCTCAACCGCCCCGCCTCAGCACCGGAATGAACGATTCCTGTCGACCTGCCCCCATCTCGTGTGATCAGAGCTCGCTGCTCTATCGTCTGAGCGCCATACCCGGCCTTGCTGAGCTTGGCCGCCGCCGGGGCGGAACCGTCAGCGGCGTGCCGCCCGGGGCCCTCCCGCTGGTCGCCTGGTGGCTCCGCCAGACCGCCGGCTGCTCGGTGCTGGCGCTGACCACTGAGCCGGAGCTCGTCTACTCCGACGCTCTCGTCTGGAGCGGCGACGACCGCCCGCTTCTGTTTCCCGCAGGTGACACTCCCTCGTTCGACCGCGTTCCTCCATCGGAGGAGGTGACCCGCCGCCGCCTGGGCACCCTGGCGGCTCTGGCGGAGTGCCCGCCGTCGCTGGTGGTGGCCTCGCCCGCCGGCCTCGTCCGCCCCACCCTGGCCGTGGACCACGTCCGTGACGGCGTGCTCAGGCTGCGTTCCGGGGACGCCGTCGACCGCGAGAAGCTGCTGGCGCGCCTTGTCGCCCTCGGCTACCGGCGCGTCGCGGCGGTCTCGTCGGCGGGCGACTTCGCCGTTCGCGGCGGCATCATCGATTGCTTCGGGCTGGATGCCACACGGCCGTGGAGAGCCGAGCTCGTCGGCGACCAGATCGAGGAGCTCAGGGCCTTCGATGTGGCGGGCCAGACATCTGTGAACCTCCTCGACAGCGTGGCGGTGTGGCCGGCCCGAGAGTTGGACCTTCGCCCCTCGACCGTCGAGCGGGCCGCCGCCGCCGTCGACGCCCTGGACGTGGATAGTTGCCGCGAGGACGTCCGCGAGGTGTGGCGGCGCGACCGGAGCAGGCTTGATGATGGCGTCTACGACGAGGGCATGGACCTCTTCTTCCCCTACCTGCAGGCCGAGCGACCGGCCACCCTGCTCGATCATCTCGGCACAAGCGCTGTCGTTCTCTTCATGGGCGGTCGCGAGCGCATCCTGCGGGCTGTCACGCGGCACCTCGACGACGTCGATAAGCTGCGCATTCAGGAGGAGGAGCGTGGTGAGCTCCCCGCCGGGGCCCGCACCGGTCTGCTTGCCGGGCCCGAGCTGGAGGGCGCGCTGAGCTCTCTGACGTGTTACGACGTGGTCCGCGAGGCCCCTGACGTGACCGGTGCGGGGTCGCGGATCGATCTCGGCTGGCGTGGCGTGGACGCCTTCCCCGGCCGCTTCGATCTGTTTGCGGACCGGGTCGCCGAGGTGACTGCGGGCCACGGGAAAACGGTGGTGGTGCTCTCCCGACAGCAGCATCGCGTCGAGGAGCTCGCCGCCGATCGCGACATGGTATCGCTCGACATCGCCGGGTTTGCCGCCACCGCCGCGCTGCCGTCCGCCGCCCTGGTGGTCAGCTCGCCGGACATATCCCAGGGCTTCGCCATCGATGAGGCCGGTCTGGAGGTGTACACCGATCACGAGCTCTTCGGAGTCAGCAAGAAGAGGGGCTCGATGCTTGCCCGCGGCGCCCGGAGAGCCGAGTCCACGTCCGCCCGGGGCTCCCGGCGGGCGGCCCGCGGCCGGGCCGCCAACGACGCCTTTGTCATCTAGTTCGCGCCCGGGGACCTGGTCGTACACCGCGATCACGGCATCGGCAGGTTCATCGAGATGCGAACCGTGACGGTCTGCGGCGAGGCCCCCGGTGCGCCCGACGTCGAGCAGGAGTACATGACGCTGGAGTACGCCGACGGTGAGCGCCTCCACGTGCCGGTAACCCATCTCGACCGGGTGGACAGCTACGTAGGAGGGGCCGACTACCATCCCTCGCTGGCCCGTCTCGGGACCGGCGAATGGGAGCGCACCAAGCGCCGGGCCAAGGAGCGCACGGAGGAGGTCGCCCGGGAGCTCCTGGTGCTCTATTCACGCCGGGAGACGGCGGAGGGTCACGCCTATGGCGTGGACTCCAACTGGCAGCATGAGCTCGAGGAATCCTTCCCTTTCGAGGAGACACCCGACCAGGAGCTCGTCCTCGAGGACATCAAGCGGGACATGGAGGCCTCGCGGCCCATGGATCGGGTGGTCTGCGGCGACGTGGGCTTCGGCAAGACCGAGCTGGCCGTCCGGGTGGCCTTCAAGGCCGCGGTCGAGGGCAGGCAGGTCGCCGTCCTGGTGCCCACGACGGTCCTCGCCCAGCAGCATTTCATGACCTTCTCGGATCGCCTCCGGGCCTTTCCCATCACCGTCCGCCAGCTCTCCCGCTTCTGCACGCCGCGCGAGGTCGAGGAGACAATCACCGGCCTGCACACCGGCTCGGTGGACATCGTCATCGGGACCCACCGTCTGCTGCAGAAGGACATCGCCTTTCGCAACCTGGGATTGGTGATCATTGATGAGGAGCAGCGCTTTGGAGTTCTCCAGAAGGAGAGGTTCAAGGAGCTTCGTGTCGCCGTGGACGTGCTCTCGCTGTCGGCCACACCCATTCCCCGAACGCTGCACATGTCGCTGGCCGGCATCCGCGACCTCTCCGTCATCCAGACGCCGCCGGAGGAACGTCAGCCCATCAAGACCTATGTGACCGCGCGCGAGGAGGGCCTCGTCCGCGAGGTCATCACCCGTGAGCTCTCCCGCGGCGGCCAGGTCTTCTACGTCCACAACCGCGTACAGAACATCGACCACGAGGCCGGCGTGCTGAGGCGTCTGCTCCCGGACCGCCGCATCGGCATCGCCCACGGCCAGATGCATGAGAAGGTGCTGGCGGGGGTGATGCGCTCCTTCACCGAGGGCGACATCGACGTCCTCGTGTCAACCACGATCATCGAATCCGGTCTGGACATCCCCAACGCCAACACCATAATCGTCAACAACGCCCACCGGTTCGGCCTTGCTCAGCTGTACCAGCTCAGGGGGCGCGTCGGGCGTTCCGGCCAGCGCGCCTATGCGTATCTCCTCTACCCGCCGGAGAAGTCGCTCACCGAGAAGGCGGACAAGAGGCTTGAGGTGATCGGTGACCTTCAGGACCTGGGTGCGGGTTTCACCCTGGCCATGCGCGATCTCGAGATCCGCGGAGCGGGAAACCTTCTCGGCGAGGAGCAGAGCGGCGATATCGCGGCCGTCGGCCTCGAGCTGTATACCCACCTGCTCAACCAGGCGGTCAGCTCGATGAGGGGCAGGCCGGTGCTTGAATCCCCATCTCAGGTCGCCGTGTCCCTGCCGATCACGGCCTTCCTTCCTGCCGCCTACATTGCGGACGAGAAACTGCGGCTGCGCTGCTACCGTGACCTCGCCGCGTGTGCCACCGAGGCCGATTTGGAGCGTGGTGCGACTGCTCTCGAGGACCGTTTTGGACGGCTTCCCGCCGAGGCGGAGGCATTGATCTTCTCGTTGCGCGTCCGCCTCCTCGCCGCCGCATGCGGTGCCCTGGCCGTGGAGAATGACCGCGAACGCATCACCATTCAGCTCGCCCCCGAGCACGGTCTCGACCTCGAGTCCGTTGCTCGCCAGTTCAGGTCATGGCTGGCCACATCACCCACCCGGGTGTACCTGGTCAACCCCCTCGGGCGGAGGGGAGCCGGCAATGGTTCGGCGCCCACCACGCAGGTGCCCGAGTGGCAGGATGTGCTCATGCGCACGCTCCGCGAGCTGGGGCGCCTGGCCCGGGCCCGCCGTCGCGTCCTGGAGCTCGCCAATGCGCGATGAGGCGGCGGCCCGGCTGCGAGAGCTCGTCGAGGTGGTGGACAGGCTACGAGCGCCAGGCGGCTGTCCCTGGGACCGTGAGCAGACTCATCGCAGCCTCTCGCCCTATTTCCTGGAGGAGACCCACGAGGCGTTGGAGGCCATCGACGGCGGCCAGGCATATGCGCTTCGCGAGGAGCTCGGCGACGTGCTCCTCCAGGTCCTCATGCACAGCGCCATCGCGGCGGAGCGTGAGGATGGCTTCGACATCGGCGATGTTGCCGAGGTGACCCGGGCCAAGATGGTCAAGCGCCATCCCCACGTCTTCGCCGGCACCGCGGTGAGCGGGGCGGCCCAGGTGGTGGTCAACTGGGAGCGGATCAAGGCGGACGAGAAGAGGGAGCGGCTGTCGTTGCTGGAGGGCGTGCCCCGAAGCCTGCCCGCGCTGGCCCGGGCCCAGGGCGTTCAGAAGCGGCCGGCCCGGGTGGGCTTCGATCTCACGCCCACCGTCGTCCAGGCGCTGGCCGAGGTCCGAGCCGCCCTGGAGCACGCTGCTCGAACCGCGGAGAGCGCTCCGGCCGCTCCGCCGCGGGGACAGGACTGGACGGTGACCGAGGGCGAGCTGGTGCCCTCCGCGTCGCCTCCCCTGCCGGGCGACCATCCACCGCCACC
>JBHELP010000111.1:0-8118 GCA_046263035.1 Candidatus Dormibacteria bacterium
ATATGCGCGGCACGCGAGTAAGAAGCGCGTGGCCTCATAGCGTAGATCAGGCTCTCAACAACATTAGGAGGAAGGACATGTCACGGAAGCTCATCGGTCAACTGTTCGTAACAGGTGCATTGGGCGCCACCATTGGCCTCATCCCCATCACGGGCGCTGCTCAAGTCGACATCGGATGCAGCAGCTTCAGTCCCGCTACCGGCAATATCTGCAGCGACACGACTGATCACAGTGCGAACGCCACCGCTATCAACGCGTTGAACACCAACCGGCCCGTTGGCAGGGTCCAAGGCAACGGCTTCGTCGTCAACGGTGGGCAGTCCAACACCGCGGTGGCGGCGGCCCAGACCGACAGTCAGAACGGCAGCTTCAACACCACCAGGGGCGTCGGTCACGCGGCCAACGGGGCTGTGAGCCACCGAGTGGTGGTCGGCGGCCGGACCTTCGCGGCCGGCGGGGTAGGCGGCGGTTCGTTCGTCTCGCTCGGCGTGGGCGGTGCCTCGAACACCGGTGGCGCCCCGCTCGCTCCCTAACTTCACCACTTGGATCCAGTGACGCAGGAGAGAGTGCCCGGCATGCGCCGGGCACTCCTTCTGTGTGTCGCCGGCCTGCTGGGGGCCACCGTTCTCGCCGGGTCGGCGGCCCCGGCTACGCGCAGGGTAGCCGCCCATCCCCTGCCCACACAGGTGGAGGCGGCGAACCCGCTGCCGGCGGGGGACGCCGGAGCCCCATTGCCGACCGTTCAGGTCCCCGCACCACTCGTGGATCCCCAGATGGATCTGCGCGCTCCCCCCGTGGAGGTGCCCCTGCGGGTGATCATCCCGGGTCTGAAGGTCGATGTACCTGTCCTGGGCACCGGGCTGTCCGGACCCGACAATGTCGTGGACGCACCGCGGGGGGGCCTTGACGACCCCATCTGGCAGAAGGCCTTCTGGTACCGCGGCAGCGGAGTGCCGGGCGACTCCGGGACCGCCGCGATCGCCGGTCATGTCGATGACCTCCGCGGACGACCGTCCCCGTTCTACCAGCTGCGCAACATGAAGGCGGGAGACCAGATCGTCATCCGTGACACGCGGGTGAACTTGGAGATGCACTTCACCGTCACCGAGGTGCAGGAGTACACGGCGCAGCAGGCCTCGACACCGGGGATCCTCTCCCGCATCTACGGTGCTGGACCGGCCGCCGGCCGGGGGGCGCAGCCTTCACCCGACGGCGTTTCGCACCTGACCCTGCTCACCTGTCATGGCGATTTCGTGAACGGCTCCTTCGACCATCGGTTGGTGGTCTTCGCTGATCGCAGCTCCTGAGCCGCTTATGGGGGCACACGGGCCGTCAGGCACACGTGACTGGTGCCCGCGACAGGACTCGAACCTGTGACAAAGGGATTAAGAGTCCCCTGCTCTACCAGCTGAGCTACGCGGGCGCGCCGGATTATTCTACCCGGTGCCCGTCGCACCTCCTCCAGAAGCACATGGAGGTAGGAGGGATCAGGCTTTCGCAGTGGCGAACGCCAGACACGCGTTGTGTCCCCCGAAGCCAAAGGAGGTGCTCAGCGCGAGATCCATGGCCGTGGAACGACCGTGATGGGGAACATAGTCGAGGTCGCACTCCGGGTCGGGCTCATCGAGGTTGATGGTCGGCGGGACGAACTGATCGCGCAGGGCCATGACGGAGATCACCGCCTCGACGGCGCCGGCAGCTCCCAGGAGATGGCCATGCATGGACTTGGTCGATGACATCGGCACCGTTGCCGCCGCTTCACCGAATGCGGACTTGATCGCCCGGGTCTCAGCGGCGTCATTCAGCTGTGTCGACGTGCCGTGGGCGTTGATGTAACCCACCTCGTCGGGTCGTCGTCCCGCCTGGGCCAGGGCGGCGAGGACACAGCGGCCGGCGCCCTCACCGTCCGGGCTCGGCTGAGTGATATGGGTGGCATCCGCGGTCGCACCGTAGCCGACCACCTCGGCGTACAGCTTTGCGCCCCGCCTGCGTGCGTGCTCGTATTCCTCGAGAACCAGGACCCCGGCTCCCTCTCCCATGACGAAGCCATCACGCCGCCTGTCGAAGGGCCGTGAGGCCCTCTCAGGGTGATCGTTGCATGTGGACAGAGCCTGCATGGCGTTGAAGGAGGCGATTCCCAGGTTGGTGACAGCCGCCTCCGTCCCGCCCGCGAGGACCGCGGTGGCGTCGCCACGGCGGATCCACTCCGCGGCCTCGCCCACGGCATGCGCTCCCGACGCACACGCGCTGACTATGGCGTAGTTCGGTCCTCGGGCATTGAGGTCGATGGCCACCATCCCCGAGGGCATGTCGGCAATCATGGCGGGGACGGTGAAGGGTGAGACCCTGCGCGGGCCGTGCTCATGGAGCGCGATGACGGCGCGCTCGATGACCTCGAGCCCACCGATCCCCGAGGCGATCAGCACGCCGACATCCTGGGACATGGCGTCGATGTCGAGTCCGCTGTCACCGGCGGCCTCGCGCGCCGCCGCCAGGGCGAACTGGATGCAGCGACTTGTGCGACGTGTCTCCTTGCGTCCAACAACCGCCTCGGCATCGAAGTCCTTCACCTCAGCTGCTATGCGCGTGGCCAGGTGCCCGGCATCGAACTGGCGTATCGGCCCGATGCCGTTGCGACCATCCCGACATCCTTGCCAGGTGGATTCGACATCCTTTCCCAAGGGGCTGAGAGCGCCCAGTCCCGTGACGACCACCCGGGTGCCGCTCACACCGGCATTCCTCAGGTCGCCACCCCGCCGGCGGGGCCGGAGGGCGCTCCCAGGGCGTGATAACCACCATCGACATGTAGGACCTCACCCGTGATCCCGCGGGCGAGGTCGCTGAGAAGAAAGACTGCAGCATCCGCGACCGGGGTGGCGTCGCCCGTGTCCCACCCCAGCGGCGCCTGCTCCTGCCATCTGCGCTTCAGTCCATCGAACTCGGGGATGGCCCTGGCGGCGATCGTCTCCAGGGGACCGGCGGACAGGGAGTTGACGCGGATGTGCCGGTGGCCCAGATCCCGTGCCAGGTAGCGAACGACACCCTCCAGAGCCGCCTTCGTCGGACCCATCCAGTCGTAGAGCGGCCATGCCACCGAGCCGTCGAAGGTCAGCGCCAGGAGCGCGCCTCCGGTATCCGGCATCAGGGGCAGCATCTCAACCGCGAGGGTCTTCATCGAATAGGCACTGACATTCATGGCCGTGGCCACCGACTCCCAGGGCGCGGTGAGGAAATTGCCGCCCAGCGCGTCGGCCGGGGCGAATCCAACAGCATGGACGGCTCCATCGAGACGTCCCCACCGATCGCGCACCTGCGCGGCCACCGAGCTGACCTGGTCGACATCGGTGACATCCATCTCCAGAACCTCCGGCGACGGTGTCAGGCGCTGAGCGCTGCGACGGGTCAGGCTCATGGCTCGACCAACCGATGTGAGCATGACCTCGGCTCCCGACCGCTGGGCTGCGTCGGCGATCGCGAAGGCGATGCTTCGGGGCGTGAGGACGCCGGTGATGAGAAGTCGTTTTCCTGTCATCAGGCCGGGGCGCTGATCTGTGGGTGTGCTCACGTCAGATCTGTCAGAGGCCATCCGGCCGGGCGAGGTTACGTGTGTCGGCACCGTTGCGGAACCCCAACGAGCTCGTGATGTCGAGCATCCTCTCGTGCCAGGCCGGCGCACCGGCAAGGATATTCCCGGAGGTGAACACGGCTTTGTGATCGCCCGCCCAATCCGACACCACGCCTCCGGCCTCCAGCACGAGAAGGGCTCCGGCCGAGACGTCCCAGGGGGACAGACCCAGCTCGAAGAATCCGTCCCAGGCACCGGTGGCGCTGTAGGCGAGGTCGAGGCTGGCGGCACCAGGACGCCGGAGATCCTCGAACCGGTCCAGCGCGGCCTCCATCGCGGGCAGGTAGCGCTCCAGGTTTCCCGGCTTCCGGAATGGAAAGCCGGTGGCCACCACTCCCAGGCCGGCCCCGGCGGCGACGGAGAGCCGACGTCCGTGTCTGTCTCGCGCGCCCTCGCCCCGAGCGGCGCTCCACATCTCGCCAAGATACGGCGCAGCGACGGCGCCGGCCACCGGCTGTCCCTCCTCCATCAGGCCGACGCTCACCCCCACCGCAGGGAAGCCGCGAAGGAAGTTCGTCGTGCCGTCGATGGGGTCGAGCAGCCACATGCGGTCCGCGCCGGTCCCCCCCGCCTCCTCCGCGACCACCGGGATGTCCGGTGTCGACCCCCTGAGGACGGCCATGGCGGCAGCCTCCGCGGCACGGTCGGCGGCGGTGACGTAGTCGCCGGCGCCCTTCTCCTCGATCATCAGCTCGGCGTCGGCGCCCCACTCGGTGATGACCCTCCCGGCCGCCTCGGCCGCCTCGACGGCCACGGCTCGCAACTCATCGTATCGGTGCACAGGACGCCGATCCTAACCGCACTCTCCCGGCACGTGTTCTGACGGCGGCGTACTGTGGGGCGTAATGAGCGCGGAGATCCTCGTGGGCACCTGCAATTGGGCTGATCACGAACGCTTCTATCCTCCGGAGCTGGCTCGGGGCACCGGTCAACGGGATCGGCTGGCCTACTACGCTCGGTACTTCCCACTGGTCGAGGTGGACACGACCTTCTATGGCATACCGCCGGCCAGCACGTCGGCGAGCTGGGTGGACCGCACACCGGATGGATTCCGCTTCAACGTGAAGGCCCATCGTAGCCTCACCCGCCACGAGCGCGAGGGGCGGCGCCCCCGGGCCCCGACCGCCGAAGAAGAGCGCAGCTTCCTGGAGGCGCTCCAACCGCTCCGAGAGGCCGGCCGGCTGGTCGCCGTCCACTACCAGTTTCCTCCCTGGTTCACCAACACCCCGTCATCTCGCGACATCCTGGTCGAGGCCCGAGAGCGCCACCCAGAGGACATCGTGGCCATCGAGTTTCGGCATCGATCGTGGTTCGATGGGGAGGCGTGGGTCGCCACCGAGGAGCTGCTGACTGAGCTGGACGCCACCTTCGTCGGGGTGGACGCTCCTCAACTGGGGACCGCGACGGCTCCCCCTCTTCTGGCGGTGACGTCCCCGCGGCTGTGCGTGGTCCGGTTTCACGGAAGGAATCGCAAGACCTGGTACCGCTCTGGACCGACATCGGGCGATCGCTTCGACTACCTGTACACACCGGAGGAGTTTGCCGGCTGGGTATCTCCCATCCAGGCGACGTCGAGATCCGGCGTACCGGTGCATGTGCTGCTCAACAACAATCGGAGCAACTACGCCGTGGTGAACGCCTTCGATGTGGCCGCCCTTCTTGGTGAGCCCCTTCCGACACCGCCCGCGCCCATCCTGGAAACGCTGATCCGGCGGGACGGGGGCCTTCCCAACTGGGTGGTCGAGTCGTCCCGGACCGACGATGACGGTGGAACGATTCAGATGGGGCTGGCGCTGTAAGATGGTCCCGTCCGCGTCGCCGGCCCGTCCCGCACAGGAGGTTTGTAATGGCTATGGCGCCCCCTCGTCGCAATGACCGGCCCCCCAAGCGTTCCGCCCCCAGCGGCCTCGTGCTGCGCAACGAGGCTGGGACCCACGAGGTCGAGGTTTCACGGGCACTGAACCAGTGGGCGGTGACGGTTGTGGCCCTCCCCGACCACCGCCACATCTGCCAGGACTTTTTCGCCCGCCGCTGGGAGGCGATCGCGCGCGCTGAGGACTTCGTACGGCTGCTGAATCGGTCGGAGCCGCCCCCAGGCTGGTAGAGGGAGGCTGGCACAGAGCGGCAGGGCCCCCTCGGGCCCGGTTCAGGGGCCGCTCCGAGGCCGGATCTGCCTAGGTCGCCCCGGTTGGCGGGTCGGCGGCGGGGGATGCATCCGTCCGGGTGCTGGGGAAGTGCACTGAAAGCTCTTGCCGGTGACGGTCCCGCCAGACTGTGACACGCATGGTGTCACCGGGACGGCGGGCCGCCACCGCCTGACGGAATTGATCGGCACCGCCGTTGAGCGTGTAGGCTCCGACGGCGGTGATGATGTCACCGACGCGGACTCCCGCCGTGTCGGCAGGTGAGCCGATGGTCACGTGGCCGACCTCCACCCCGAACGCGGCCGGAAGGCCGTGCTCGCTGGCTGCGTCGGCCGCCACGGTCCGTATCGCGGCGCCGAACGACGGCGGTGCGCCGCCGGCCGCATCGTCCATCGGCGCGGTCATGGCCGGTCCGTCGCCGCCGACCCTCCGGCGGGAACTACCGGTGACGTTGGCTCGGGCGACGGGAGGTCGCCTCTCGGTCGCCGACGCCGTCGGTGTGGCCGGAAGCTCCTGGGGCCGGAGGCGTCCGCACGGCCGGTGGCGCTGAATCCCTCCCCCGGGACGGGGAGGTTGTTGCCGCCGGGAGTGGGTGGCCCCGTGTGCGCCGCGGATCCCCGGGGACGCTGACCGCGCCGCCGCCGTCGACGCCGGCGTCGCTCGGGTTCCCCCGGGGTGTCGGAGGATCCTTCCTCGGGAGGGACGGGTAGCCCGTCCTGTCCCCGCACGCCGGTCACCGAGGCATCGGGAGATGGCGCGACGTCGCGCCGCCTACCACGGCGGCGCCCCCGTCGGCCGCCGCCCTCCGTCGCCGGTTCGGCGAGGCGCTGGGGTTGGCGTCGCCCCCTGCGCTTGGGAGCCGCTTCGGGCACCAGCTCGGTGGCGCTGACCCAGCCTCCTCGGGAGCGAGCCGCCTCCACCAGCTCCCCGTACATGGACTCTTCCCCACTACGCAGGGTCGCGCTGTCGCCGATGCAGACCACCATGCGCTTGGCTCGCGAGATGGCCACGTTGAGCCGGTTCGGCACTCGGAGGAAGCCGATGCGCCCGCGCTCGTTGCTGCGGACGAGAGATATCACCACGATGTCCTCCTCACGTCCCTCGAAGGAGTCGACGGTGTCGATCTTCACGGATCGCTTGAATCGCTTCCGTCCCAGGGCCTGCCGGAGACGTTCGACCTGCTCGGCATACATGGCGATCACCGCCATGCTCAGCTCCTGGGGCACTCGCTCGTCCAGAAGGCGAACGGCCTGCGCGGCAACCCGGACCTCCGCCTCGTTGCGGAGAGCACCTCCCGGGCCGCGGCGCTCGCGGACCCCGCGCATCCCCTCCGTGTCCACGAAATGAAGCGCCACCGGGAAGGGGTGTCGCGTGATGAACCCGTAGCCCTGCACCTCGGGCGCATCCTCGAGCTGGCCGTCGTAGGAGGCGGTGGACACGTAGGCCGCAATGTGTGGGTGCATGCGATGCTGAATGGTCAAGAGGCATCGCGAGCCCTCCGGAAGCCCCCCCTCCCAGCACTGCTCGAAGAGACTTCGATTGACGAGGTCCTCAAGGTGCGGGTCCGTCTCCACGATGCCGTAGAGGGCATCGTCCTCCACGGGGGGAAGCTGCTTGTGGTCACCCACAAGGGCGAGAGCAGAGCCCAACCTCAGGGCGGGAAGTGCCTCATCAACCCGGGCCTTGTTGGCCTCATCAAGGATGACAAGGTCGAAGTTCATATCCGTCACCGATGAGGTTGCCGCGGTTGCGCACGTTGCGAAATAGCAGTTGGCGTCAAGCAGCCGGGGATCGTCCTCATCATCACAGCGGAAGCGGTCGACGGTGGGATGAACCCTCTCCGCCCGGGCCACCCGGACGGCGCGCATGCCGGGCGTGCCGGCAAGGCGCTCCAGGGCGTTGTCCACAGCGAGATTGCTGTGTGAGGTCACCAGGATCCGCTCGTTCGGATTTCTCGCCAGCCGGCGCTTGATGGCCTCGACGATCACCGTGGTCTTTCCCGTGCCCGGAGGGCCCTGTATGAAAACGGCCTGACCTGCGCCCAGCTGGTTGAGCAGTCCGACCGCCCGGTCCTGGGGGGGATTGGCCACCATCCCCTCGGTCAGCCAGCCGGCGGTCTCAGGTGCCCCGCCCAGGCTCCACTCCGGCGACGTGATCGTGGAGGGGCTGGCGATGAGCTGGGCCAGCAGCCCGACGCCGAAGTCCCGGGTCGCGATGGCGGCCAGCACGCTACGCTTCGCCTGGTACAGGGCCCTGTTGAAGGATGGTGTGATGATGCCCTGTGATCCGGCTCTCTCGAAGGTGCGGGCGACCACCTCCACCACCCGCCGGCGATGATCGATGCGACTC
>JBHELP010000112.1:0-2939 GCA_046263035.1 Candidatus Dormibacteria bacterium
TTCGGGGATGGAGCACTGCTCTGGGGTGACCACCGACAGGCGGTCGACCTGCTCACCGAGGCAATCGAGGTGTCACGCCGGCTGACCGATCCCTACACGGTGGCGGTGGCCACCGGATCGCTCGGGGAGGTGGCCATGCACCAAGGGGACTACAAAACCTCTCGACACCTGTTGGATTCGGCGCTTGACGGAGCTGGGGAGACGGGCAACGGAGCCAGCGTGGTGACCACGCTCTGTTCCCTGGGCAGCCTCACCCTCGCCGAGGATGACGTCGGGGCGGCCCGGCCATTCTTTGCCCGAGCAGTGGCCCTGGCCGGCGACCTTGACCGTCCGTCGAGCGGCGGTCTTCGGGGTTTGGGCGAGGTTGCCACGCGTGAGGGTCGCTGGGTGGAGGCCCGCGGGTATCTTGATGGCGCTCTTGCTGTGGCCTCCCGGGCCAAGAGCAAACGGGCCATGGCGCCGGCCCTCCTCGCCCTGGGACGCCTCGCCCGAGCCGAGGGGGACTGTGCCCGAGCGCTGTCCCTCCACATCGAAGCCCTTGAGCTGCACCTCGGCCTGGGCGCGCGCGCTGGCATGGCGTCTGATCTGGAGGCCGTCGCGGGAGCGTTGGCCGACGCCGGTGTGTTTGACACCGCGGCCCGCCTGTTCGCGGCAGCCGACGGCATGCGGTCCACCGGTGGCTACGTGCGGGCACCGGCGCAACGGTCCGGCCACGACGCTGACGTGGCCGGCGTGCGAGAGGGTCTGGGAGCGGTGGCTCACGGGATCGCGGCGGCCGAGGGTGGGGCCATGTCGGCAGCCGAGGCGGTTGCCTGCGCGTTGGAGACCCGGGGTGCTCGAGTCCGCGCCCGTACCGGCTGGTCCAGCCTCAGCCGGGCGGAGCTTGCCGTCGTCGAGCAGGTGGCCGACGGTCTGACGAACGTGGAGATCGGCAGACGACTGTTTCTCTCGCCCCGCACCGTGGAGACCCATCTGACCCATGTGTTCGCCAAACTGGGGCTGGTATCGCGTCGCCAGCTGGCTCGCGACGGTCGCCGTCAGTGATCTGGCAACCTGACCCGGAGCCCTCCATCGAGCCGACGTCTCGCGCGCTGGAAAGTCGGTTCGGCGGTGCCCGAGAGTCGGCCTTCAGGTATCCTCGACAACCGTCACACATGTCAAACCCTGGTGCTCAGGGTGGGGCCACATAACGCTATCGAGGTGGGCCAGGCCGCGCTATCGTTCCTACGGGTTGAGCGGACCCGGGGACCGGTGCTGCTGATCTCGGGCGAGAGGGATGCTACCTGTCCCGCCGCCGAGCTGCCCAGATTGCCCGCCCACGGCAGCGGCCGAGCTCTACGATCCCAACACGGAAACATGGAGCGCTGCCCCGGCGCGAATTGCGGCAAGGTGCTGATCACGGGAGGGCATTGCTGCATCTCCAGCCCCGTCGATTCCAACCCGGCCGGGCTCGGAGTGCTGGGCGTGGTGCGACCCAGAGCATGGATTCAGCGGAGCTCTTCGATCCTCAAACGCTGACCTGGAGCCCCATGGATCACGGGCTGGCGATCACACGCTTCGAGCACACCGCCATCTCCCTGGACGGCCCCCTGTGCCCATCTGCTTCGCCACCAACTTGCTGCGGGAGCTAGCCGATTGGAAGATCAGGAACCGGAGCCCCCGCAGCCCATCAGAACAGCCGAGGTCTACGATCCGACCCGCGGCTCTTGGAGCTTCACCAGCCCGCTGGCCGGCCCCGGGGCGCTCACACCGCCACGCTGCTCGCGGACGGTCGTGTGCTGGTCGCCGGCGGCCTATTTGCTGCCCATCGCACCGACGAGACCAGACTCCGTGCACGATGTGCGGTCGCCCCTCCGGGCTGCGGCTCTGTGGGAGTGAAGTCAAGCGTCGGCAAGGAGACCCTTCGTCCGGCAGTTCGAGCAGGTGCCATGGAAATCCAGCGCGCTATGCTCCACCCGGAAGCCGTGCGCGCCCTCGAGGTCATGAATGAGTGGGGCGACGGTGGCCTCGTCAATCGCGGTGGCCCGGTGGCAATGCGCGCACACGAGATGGTGGTGGTGTTCGTCGGAGCAACTGGCGTAGGCGTAGACGTGACCAGACCGCTCAAAACGCTGGGCGAGCCCCACGTCGACGAGGGCGTCGAGATTGCGAAAGACCGTCGCTCGCCCCAGGTAGGGGTGCTCCGCCCGCACCTGCGCGAAGAGCTCCTGAGCCGTGATGGTTCTGCGGCGCCTCCGAAGCGCCTCAAGGATGATGACGCGCTGAGCGGTGAGCCGATGGCCGAGGGTTGCCAGGCGTTCCTCGGTATCCTTGTGGCGGGGAGCGGGCATGGCCGGGACATCCGGCAGGTGACGGATCTTTCCGTCTCGCCCGCTTTCGGTCCTCAGGGCTCGGGCAGCGCCTCCGGAACCTCATCGGTGGGATCCGGGAGGTCGTCGAGGGTGTCGCCGGCCGCGTGAACCCGTCGCGATGATCCGGCGATCACCGTGACATGTCCCGTTCCCTCGACGCGCCAACGACCGTGGTCCCAGAGTGCCGCCGTCCTCTCATCAAGTCCGAGCAGGATCGGCCGCGCACCGGTAGCCTGGTGCTGTGCCGAGCTGACCCATCCTTCTCCAAAGGTGTCGAAGTGGGGGATGACGGCGCAGCCGGGAATGAGTCCCAGCCCGGCCACGTAGCGGCGCCGGCTCCTGTCCGGCCATGCCGCGCGGAGAAGCACCGAGGCGCACATGCCCATGGCACCCGCCGACGAGCCGGCCAGCACCGCCCCGCGGCGCCAGGCGTCCACCATGGCCCTCCACACCGGGCTGCCTGCCAGCACCGTGACCACTGGACCGGGGTCGCCGCCCAGGAGGTAGAAGAGGTGGCCCTGGGCGGCTCGTCTCGCCAGCTCGGGGTCTCGAGAGTCGCCGCGGGTCAGCACCGGCAGCTCCTCCAAC
>JBHELP010000113.1:0-3343 GCA_046263035.1 Candidatus Dormibacteria bacterium
GCCGAGCTCAATGTGGTGCAGCACGTCGCCTCCGGACTGACGAATGTGGAGATCGGCAAGCGCATGTTCCTATCACCGCGCACGGTGGAGACCCACCTCACCCATGTCTTCGCCAAACTGGGCATCAACACCAGGCGTGAGCTCCGCCGGGAGGTTGAGCGGCGCCGCAGCTGAGGCGGGAGCTGCCGGGCATGGGCCTGCCGCGCCTTCCTGCCTCTCCGACTGGTCCGACGGGCTGTCCCACAGAAGGGCGGGTGATGTTGAGCCAGCGGCGCTGGGCCCTATGCGCGCGTACCTTCAGAACGACGAACGGCGCTCAGGGGTCGGTGGGCACCCTGAAGATGTCCGTCGCAGTCACCCGCAGCAGGTCGGCCGGGTTGGTGACCCGGTCACGGGCACAGATGGCGTAACCGCAGTGGGCGGCGCGGCGAGGGAGGGCCAGGGCCCTGCCCTCCAGCTCACGCCGGAGCCGGCTGCCGTCGACGCGAGGCGTCCACTTCGCCTCCCCCACCAGAACCGCCGAGCGGCTGCGGCCCGCGAGCACCACCGCATCGATCTCCGCGGGATCCTGGGAAGCGTTCCAGAAGGGGCCCACCGCCACCACATCGTCGCCGAACTGTCCTGCCGCGGCCAGCCGGCGGAGGTGTGAGCGAAAGGCCTCCTCCCAGGGATGGCCCAGGTGATCGTCGAGTCCCTGGACCACGGTCGCCAGGATGCCACCCTGGAAACCCCGATCAATCTCCGCCCGATGCCGGTCGAGCAGTCCCAGCCAGAAGTTGAGGAAGTTGTCCGCGATCCGGTAGAGGGTTCGGCGGGTGCGCCTGGGATCCTCCGTGACCGGGGTCAGCCGCTCGATCAGGCGAAGGCGAACCAGCCGCTCCAGCGCTCGGGTGGGATCGGCCCTGATGGCGTCCGCGATCTCATTGTGCTTGGTCCGGCCTCCGGCGATTGCGAACAGCACGCGGCGACCCAGATCGCCGAGGTCGCCCTCTGTGGCGAGCAGGAAATCACCCTCGGAAAGCAGCCTTCCGCCCGGTGTGCAGGCGAGCTCCCTGAGGTTGTCGGCAACGGTTCGTCGCTGGTCCCACCACTCCAGGTACAGCGGCACGCCACCCACCAATCCCCACACCAGGGCCCGGTCGGCCGGCCGCAACCGCGGGAGCATCAATGCCGCCTCATGCGGGGCGAATGGATGCAGCAGCAGGCTGAGGTCAAGGCGTCCGTAGAGGGGGGCCCGTTGCACCTGAATCGCCTCCATGCTGCGAACGGCGGACCCGGCGAAGATGACCTTGAGATTGGTACGGGAACGAAGGCGATCCCAGAGCGCCCTCACCACGCCGGGCAGCTCCGGTGTGGCATCGACAAGCTCGGGAAACTCGTCAAGGACGAGCAGCATCGGCTCCTGTTCGGCCGCCAGGCCCAGCGCTTCGAAGGCGTCGTCCCAACCGGTGAAGGGCCGTGCGGCCAAATCCCGAAGGCCTCCCGCGAGAGCGGGTGTGGCGGCGAGGGAGAGCATGCGGAGCTCATCCCCCACCGGGCGGCCACTCGCGGTGTGGAACACCGTCCGGCGACCCTCGGCAAAGTGCGCCAGCAGGGCCGTCTTGCCGACTCGCCGACGACCCCAGACCAGGCCGAGGCCGGCTCCTGGACGATCCCACCAGGCCTGGAGGGCCTGGAGCTCCGACACCCGGTTCACAAACACCATAACCGACAGTCTACGTCGCCGACAGCCGATGTCGGTGACTCTCCATGGCCTCGGCCAGGCCACAGCCGACCATAGGCCTACAGAGACGTCCAGGAGTCGGGCCTGCCGGGGCCCGACCTCGGCTCCCGCATTTGGGCGAGCCCCCAGGGTTCACCCTTCGATGGCGGTCGAAGCCTTCACGTCTCCCAAGAGGCACCCTCCATCCCCTTGACGCTGCCGCGGTCCATCACGTTGACCGCGGGTGGGTCCATCACCTGACCGTCGACACAATTCATCGAGCATCTCATCAAGAGCGTCGAGTTCCCGGGAACGCAGGAGGACCAGCACCGCGATGCGTCCGCCGCCTGAAGCACGGTCTTCGCCTACCGGGACACACTGATCCAGCTCCAGGCGACGATGCCGTAGTCCGACCGCCCAGTAAGCGGCCACCCATCCGTGAGACGATATGGCGATCAGAAGCCCCATCCCGATGCATGCTCCCGAGCCGGGCTCGGGCATGTACTGGGGTCTGCGGATCCGCTCCGCCGGTGATCTGGATGGCGATGGCATAAACGACCTGTGGATCTCCGGAGGCCGGCATGTCTACGCCGTCAGTGGTCGAAGCCGTTCCGTCATGTTCCGGATCAGTGCCCCGGATGCTTCGGCGCAGCGCTTCGGCACCGCCATAGCCAATATCGGAGATGTCAATGGGGACGGGGTGCCCGATGTGGCCATTGGCGCCGACGGCAGGGTCTGGGTGTTCAGCGGGGCTGACGGCTCACTGATCCAGGAGATCCCGGACCCCTCGCCGCCCACCGACGGACGCACCAGCGCCTTTGGCACGCGCCTCAGCACTGCGGGAGACCTCGACGGCGACGGCGTCTCAGAGCTCCTGGTGGGTGATCCCAGCGCCGCTCCGGCCGACGCGGTGGGCGCCGGTCAGGGGCGGGAGGAGGGCTGCATTCACATCTTTCATGGCGTCACCGGCGAGCTGCTGCGAACCATCCCCTTGCCAGACCCCGGCCCTGATGGCCCCGACGCGGGCGACGAGGACAGCACCGGAGGCCGCTTCGGCATGACGGTGCAGGTGATCGGTGACCTCGACAGCGATGGCATCCCCGAGCAGCTGGTCGGAGCGCCGCACTTCAACCGGCGCCGAGGGCGCCTCTACATCCTCAGCGGTCGTGACGGCTCCGTTCTCCGCCGCATCGATTCGCCCCTTCCCGAGGAGGACTCCTTCTTCGGTTTCGCCGACGCCTCGCCCTATGCCCCGGGCGACCTCGACGGTGACGGCATCGCCGAGATCTACGCAGCCGCCTTCGACGCCACCGGGCCGGCAGGTGAGAAGCAGGGCCGGGCCTGGGTGATCAGCGGCGCCACCGGGCGCGTCCTCTATGAGTTGGCCAATCCGCATCCGGTCCGGGGCGGCCAGTTCGGCTGGTCCCTGGCCACCAGCGATGCTGAGCCGGATGCCAGCCCCCGGCTCTACGTGGGCAACGCCCCGCACCATCTGACGCCCCCGTTCGACCAGCGTGGTGAGAGCAACCTCTTCGACGGTCGGGACGGGTGTGTGATCGAGAGCATGCCGCTGCCGCAACCGTTTGACGCCCAGATGGGCGCCGCGGGCAGCTGGGGTCCCAACCTGGGCTGGAGCATCGC
>JBHELP010000114.1:0-7197 GCA_046263035.1 Candidatus Dormibacteria bacterium
GTCCTCGACGGGGTCGATCTCGACGCCAGTAGGGGAGAGGTGGTCGGCCTCATCGGCACTAACGGCGCCGGCAAGACCACGCTGATGAACGTGATCAGCGGTCTCGTGGGGGCTTCGGGCCAGGTCGAGCTGGAGGGCGAGGACATCACCGGTCGGCCGCCGCATCTCCGGGCCCGGCTCGGTCTCGGCCGGGCCTTTCAGGATGCGCGGCTGTTCGGCGGTCTCTCCCTGATGGAATGCGTGCAGGTCGCCCTGGAGGTCCGCCATCGCAGCGAGCTGGTGCCCTCAATGCTCGCCCTGCCTCCGTCCAGGGCTGCCGAGCGTCGCACGTTCGCCGAGGCCACCGACATCGTCGCCCTGCTCGGACTGGGACGCTACGCCGACGCCCCGGTGACGGAGCTCTCCACGGGGACTCGACGGATCGCCGAGCTGGCCTGCCTGGTCGCTCTGGGCGCCCGCGTCCTGCTCCTGGACGAGCCCACCGCGGGCATCGCCCAGCGCGAGGCGGAGGCATTCGGACCGCTGATCCGCAGCGTTCAGGCGGAGCTCGATGCGACGGTGGTGATCATCGAGCACGACATCCCCCTGGTGCTCTCGATCAGCGACCGGGTGTACTGCCTGGAGGCGGGACGGGTGATCGCCGAAGGCCTGCCCGAGGCGGTGCGCAACGATCCGCGCGTTATCAGCAGCTACCTCGGCACCGACGATCGCGTCATCCAGAGAAGCGGGACGGCGGCAAGGCGATAGATGGCTTCATCCGGGGGACCTGTACGGCACACCCAGAGGCGCGTCCCCGAGCGCCCGGCGCGCGGCCCGCGGGAGGCAAAATCGCGTCGGACGCGGCTATCATGGGAGGCGGGGGACGGTGCTCCGGCGCCGGCCTCCACGGCTGGCCACACGATCTGAAGGAAACGTCGACATGGTCCTGCAAGGGAACCGGGTCGAGAGGGAAGCGGGGCGGCTGTCCTCCTCGTCGACCCTGGTGGGGCGGGATCGCGAGTTGAGGCTGCTCGTCGACACCATCGAGCGGCCCCCCGCCGTGATCTTCGTCGAGGGCGAGGCGGGTGTCGGGAAGAGCCGGCTGGTGGCGGACTTCTGCGATGCCACCGCCCTCAATCGCGATCGCATCCTGATCGGGCGCTGCCACCCGCAACGCCACCCCTTCCTGCTCGAGCCGGTCGTCGAGGCCCTGGGAGGGGCCGCACCCCTGCTGCTGGGCA
This sequence comes from Candidatus Dormibacteria bacterium, assembly GCA_046263035.1. GTDB lineage: Bacteria > Chloroflexota > Dormibacteria > Aeolococcales > Aeolococcaceae > JBHELP01. The sequence continues at coordinate 1,221 of JBHELP010000114.1, forward strand.
GGCGGCTGCCTCCGGTGGCCGGCGCGCTGCGCTCGCTCCTGCCCGAGCTCTCGGAGATGCTGCCGCCTGCGCCCGAGCCCTCCGAGGACGGTCATGCCGAGGGACATCAGCTCTTCCGGGCGCTTCGTGAGGTCATCACCGCCCTCGGGCCCACGGTGCTGGTCCTCGAGGACGTGCAGTGGGCCGACGACACCACCGGCGACCTCCTCCACTTCCTGCTCACCGTGCCGCCGCCCCAGCTCAGCCTGCTGCTCACCTACCGGCCCGAGGACATGCCGGAGACGGCCCCCATCCGTGCCCTGGCCGGTAGGGGGGTGGCCGGGGTGGCCTCCGAGCACATCGTCCTCGAGCCGCTCGATGCGGGGGACGTGGCGGCGCTGATCGCCGCCATCCTCGAGGTGGACGGTGTGAGCGAGGAGTTCGCCACCTTCCTGCATTCACGGACGGGGGGCGTGCCCTTCGCGGTCGAGGAGGTGCTCCGTCTGCTCCAGGACCGCCGCGACCTCGTCCGCCAGAACGGGCGCTGGGCGCGCCGCCAGCTGGATCGGATCGAGGTGCCCAACGCGGTGCGCGACGCCGTTCTGGAGCGGCTCAGCCGGCTCTCTCCGGACACCCGCAAGCTGGTGTCCGCCGCGGCGGTCTTCGCCATGCCGGTCGCCGAGGATCAGCTCTCTCAGGTGGCCTCGGTCGCCTCCGAGGCCATTGCCGACGCTCTCACCGAGGCGATTCAGTCAGGCCTCCTCCGCGAGGACGACCAGGCTCGGTCCGAGTTCCGCCATGAGCTGGCCCGGCAGGCCGTACACGAGGCCATACCCGCCCCTCAGCGACGCCGCTTCCATCTCCGCGCCGCCCAGCTCCTGGAAGCCGCCGGCCGGAGCTCGGCGGCCACCATCGCCCACCACTACCGGGAGGCCGGCCGCCTTGACGACTGGGTGCGTCATGCGGAGACCGCCGCCGGACAGACGGCAGCCCTGGAGCGCACCGACTCCTGCCGCATCCTCCAGGATCTCCAGGCGTCCCCATCCCTGCCCCTGCCGGTGCGGGTGAGGCTCGCCGCCAAGTTGGGCCATGAGCCCCATCTCGGTCTGGCCCAGCAGGGAGCGGTCGACGTGGTCCGCAGGGTGCTCGAGGACGAGACCGACCCGCGGCCCCGAGGCGAGCTTCGCCTCCTCCTCGGGCACGCTCTCATCGATGCCGGGGATGGGACCGCCGGCCGGGAGGAGCTGGCCCAGGCCATAGCCGAGCTCGGCCCTCAATCACCGATGTCGGCGAACGCGGTGATGACCCTGGCGGATCCCAGCGCAACCGAGGGCAGCCTCGACGCCCATGTCCGCTGGCTGGATCGCGCTCTGGAGATCGCCGCCGCCACACCCGACCCGGCCGTCAAGCTGGCCGTTCTGGCCAACCGCGCCTCGGTGCTCGCCACGGTGGGGGACCCGGCGGCCTGGGAGGCGGTGGCGGAGATCCCCCGCCGGTGGGGCACGGTTGGCGAGCGGCGCGAGGCCGCCGCCGGACTGGCGTCGGTGGCGGTGGGTGCCTCGTACACCGGCTACTACCAGCGCGCCCGCGACCTGCTGACCGAGGCCACCGCCGTGGTCGAGAAATTCGACTGCGCCCACGTGCTGGCAAGCCATGACGCCATCCACCTGATGCTCGACTGGACCACGGGCACCTGGACCGGTCTCGAGGAGCGGGCCCGTGTCCTCCTCGAGCAGCGTGAGCCCGGGCCTCCCCGGCCCAGTCCGGAACGTCTGGTGCTCAACCTGCTCCGCCTGGTCTCCGCCGGCCCGGAGACCTCTCGCCAGGGGCTGGAGGAGGCCCTGGACATGGCTCTTCGGGCCGGGGTTGCTCCCGGCCATGCGGTGGCCGCCGGTGCCCTGGCGCGCTGTCACATCGCCGCGCAGTCGCCGGCGGCGGCTCTTCATGTCGCTCAGGGCGCACTGGAGATGATCCGTCGCAAGGGCATCTGGGTGTGGGCCACGGAGGTGGCGCCTCCGGCGGTGCAATCACTCATCGACCTGGACCGGGCCGATGAGGCTGCCACGCTGGCCGCCGAGCTGCGCACCGGTCTCGCCGGGCGGGACGCGCCTGCCGCCGAGGCCGCGCTCACCTTCTGCCAGGGCATGGTGGATGAGGCCACCGGCCGCCGTGAGGCCGCCATCCAGCTTTATGAGATCGCCCACAGTCGGTGGTCGGCCCTGCCCCGGCCATATGACGCCGCGCTGGCTCAGGAGCGCTGGGGGATGGCCGTGCTCGAGACGGACCATGAACGGGGCGCCGAGCTGATGGCGTCGGCCCACACGGCTCTGGAGGAGCTGGGTGCCGACTGGCAGGCGGCACGCGTCCGCCAGCTGCTGCGCCGGCATGGGGCGGCGCCGATGAGACGGGGCGGCCGTGGCACCTACGGCAATGCCCTCTCGCCGCGCGAGCAGGAGATTCTCGAGCTGGTCGAGCAGGGCATCACCTACCGGCAGATCGCCGAGCGGCTCTTCCTCTCGGAGAGGACGGTGGAGAGCCACGTCCGCCGGGTCCGGGCCAAGCGTGACGTGGGTCGGCCCGTCCGGGGCCGCACCGTGGGGATGGTCGCGCCCGGTCGCTGACCTGCGCTCGGGGTCAGTCGCGCGCGCCCCGTGATCGTCGCTCTGGCTCCGAGCAAAATTGCGTACTTGGTACTCAACCAAGGGGCAGAAGCGAAGCCCATGCTATGGCCACGATGTCTCAGGCAACGCCGGCGGCCGAGTTCTCACATGACCCAGCGGACCTTGCCCAAGAGTGGGGGGGTGACGCCGACCTCTCCCCGGACCCAGCGGACCTGTCCCAGTGGTGGGGTGAGGGGGACTGTGACTGCGGGCGGGCGACCGGGAAGCCCGTCGTCGAGGCATCCCACCCATCGACACCCCGTGCGGAGATCATCATGCTCGAGCCACTCGACAGCGACACCGAAGACTACGTTCCCGTCTGATCTGCGCGGCGCGGCCGGCGGCCAGGCACGTCCTCGCGCGTCGTCGAGCATTGGGCTGCCATAGGCCACGTGCCCTGGACCAATTGCCCTGGGGCGACCATGGAGGGGCGTCGGAGGTACCGGACCAGTGGACGGCGTCGCGCTTGGGCGTTGTCGGTGGTGCTCTGACGACCATCCCGCAGAGCCATGGGTCGGGCCCACGATGGTCTGTCCGAGAGCCGACAGCAGCTCACGATCCCTCTGTTGCCGACGGCGTGACCGGGTCCTTGCGACACTGACGTCGTGCGATTGGGGCGTTCGCCATGGCGGCACGGGGCTGCTCGTATCGTGGACTGGCCGTATTATTGATACACAGGAGCAGAACAGGCCAACAGGCACAGTGAAGGGGCACATCGATATGGTCCTGGCCCGAGCGACCACCGAGGGGGACGCTGCTCGCAGGCTGTCCTCCGCTGCAACCCTGGTGGGACGCGAGGGCGAGCTCGAGGTGCTGACACGGACTAGCGCCCAGCCGCCGGCGGTCATCTTCATCGAGGGCGAGGCTGGGGTGGGCAAGAGCCGGCTGATCAGCGAGTTCCGGGCCTCGGGCGCCGCCCCGGCTCCAGTCCTCATCGGACATTGCCACTCCCAGCGTCATCCCTTCCCGCTGCAACCGCTGGTTGAGGCGCTTCATCGCGCCGAGGACCTCCTGCGGTACCGCAAGCTGGGGCCGGTGGCGGGCGCGCTGAGACCCCTTCTGCCCGAGCTCGCCGAGCTCCTGCCGCCGGCACCACCTCCAACCGGCGACACGAAGGCCGAGGGGCATCAACTCTTTCGGGCCATCCGCGAGGTCCTGGCGGCCATGGGGCCGCTGGTCGTGGTGCTCGAGGAGCTCCACTGGGCCGACGAGACAACCGCCGAGTTGCTCCACTTCCTACTCTCCGACCCACCGCCCCGTCTGACACTCATTCTTACCCACCGGCCGGAGGACCTGGCCGAGTCCTCCTCGCTTCGTGCGCTTGCGGGCCGCGCCATCGCGGGAGTCGAGTCCGCGCGAATCTGTCTCTCTCCCCTGGGTCCAGGGGACGTGGCTCACCTGGTTGCGGCCATCCTCGGTGTCGACCGGGTGTCAGATGAGTTCGCGGATCTGCTCCACGAGCGCACATCGGGCGTCCCCTTCGCCGTCGAGGAGGTGCTCAGGCTCCTCGAGGACCGCCGTGACCTCGTGCACCAAGATGGGCATTGGACGAGGCGCGCGCTGGAACGCATCGCCCTCCCCACCGCGGTTCGTGACGCCATCCTCGAACGGCTGGCGCGACTGGGCCCCCATGCCCGGCAGGTGGCCTGGGCGGCGGCCGTACTCGGCGTCCCCGCCACCGAGGAGGAGCTGGCCACGATCCACGGCGGGACGCGACGGCAGATCGCCGGCGCGCTGACCGAGGTGCTTCACTCGGGCCTGCTCCACGAGACGGCGGACGGTCGTGTCGAGTTTCACCACGACCTCGGCCGCCAGGCGGTCTACGAGGCCATCCCCGGGCCACAGCGGCGGCGCCTTCACCAGCGGGTGGCTGCGCAGCTGGAGAGGGATCCGGGGTGCCCCGCGGCGCGGGTCGCCCATCACTACCGTGAGGCGGGGCGCATGGAGGATTGGGTGCGCCACGCAGAGCGGGCTGCGAGCCAGGCGGTGGCGCTCTTCGAGGCCCCCGACTCCTGCCGCATCCTTCTCGATCTTCAGGCCACGGCATCGCTCTCGCTACCGGTACGAGCCCGACTGGCCACCAAGCTCGGCCACGAGCCGCAGCTCGCCCTGTCTCGCTCCGGCGCGGTGGACATGGTTCGGCGAATTCTCGACGAGGAGCCGCCGGGAACCAACCGTGGCGAGCTGCGACTGCTGCTCGGCCGGGCCCTTCTCGACGCCGGCGAGTGGGCGCTGGGCCGCGAGGAGATGGTCCAGGCCGTTCCCGAGTTGGAGGGGAATCCGGGCCTGCAGGGACGCGCCCTGATGACGCTCTCTGATCCCCGGCTCCCCGAGGGTACGGTCGAGGAGCATCGGGCCTGGCTGGACCGGCTGGCGTCGGCGGCCGGTGGCGTCCCCGAGGGGCCCGCCCGGCTGGCTGTCGAGCTGCACCGCGCCGTTGTGTTGACGGTGCTGGGCGATCCCGAGGGGAGGCCTGCTGTGGCCCGGCTTCCCACCCCGGGGAACTCGGTCGGCGAACGTCGGTCCGCGTCCGCCGGACTGGCCGGTCTCGCCGTGGCCGACTCGTTCCTGGCTCATTACGATCGGGCGCGGGAGCTGGTGGCCGAGGCGACCACCCTGGTGGACGAGTTCGATTGTGGCCACGTCCTCGCCGGCTATCGGGCGATCGAGCTCATGCTCGACTGGTGGACCGGCCGCTGGACGGACCTCGAAGCACGGGCCGAGGTGATCACCGGCGAGCTCCTCAGCATCCCCCGACCCAGGCCCGAGGTCGTAGCCGTCAACCTGTTCCGTCTGGCGCGCCAGGGACCGGAGGCTGCCGAGCAGGGGCTGAGGTCCGCCATGCAGGAGGCGTGGCGGGCCGGCTCGCTGCCGGGGATCACGCTCGCCGCCGGCGGTGTCACCCGATGCCGACTCGCCACCGGTGATGTGGAGGGAGCCCTTGCCAGCGGCGAGAGGGCGATGGCACTGCTGCGCCGCAAGGGGGTGTGGGTGTGGGCCACCGAGGCGGTCGCGCCCACCGTGGAGGCATTGGCTCGGGCTGGACGGGTCGACGAGGCGGCCACCACCGTGGAGGAGCTGGCGGCTGGAATCTCCGGCCGCGATGCCCCCGCGGCGGCGGCGGCACTGCTCGTCTGTCGCGGTATCGTCGCCGAGGCACGGGGCGACGCTGAGATCGGGGCCGGTCACTTTCAGGCCGCCTCCGAGGCGTGGGCCGAGCTTCCCCGCCCTTACGATGCCGGCCTCTGCATGGAGCGCGGTGGGCGGGCGGTTCTGGATGTGGACAGTTCCCGTGCTTACACCATGCTTCGTCTGGCCCTGGCCACCCTCGACGAGGT
>JBHELP010000115.1:0-5235 GCA_046263035.1 Candidatus Dormibacteria bacterium
GGGTATGGGTTTCGAGCTGCACGCAGGCTCCCTTCAGCCGGCGGCGGCGACCCACCGGGTCTCCACCCGTGCGGGATCGAGCGTGCGGGTCAGCCGGCTCACCTGCTCATGGGCGTCCGGGGGAACACTGAGGAGCACGGAGCCGCCCGCATCCAGCAACATGACGGCGGCGGCCAACAACGGCTCGACCTCGCGCCGGCCCGCGAGGCGATACACCACCCGGTCCTCGGCCGCCAGCCACGACCGCCATGAATCGGCGTCCGCGGCGGACTCGTGCTCGACTTTCTCGACTACAACCAACCGCGACGGCGTGGCGAGCGTTGAGCTGCCAGGCCCACCGGCTACGGAGCGCACGATCCCCCCGCCGCTGATCTCGTAATCGTCGACCAACACGAAGCGGCTGGTGCCGGCCAGCTCGTCCACCAGGTCCAGCGCTACCGGCGTCTTGAGCCGGAGGATGCAGTCGGCCACGTCGTGCCGGTCCACCCTCGGCTTGTGCTCGGTGAGCTCCAGGTGGGAGGCGTCGATCACCCGCTCGACCGACTCCAGCCGAGCGCGGACCCGGGCGCTCCCCAGCTTGAGGATGTAGTCCCGGCCGGTGACGAGCGGCTGCTTGCCGAGCCAGAAGAGACTGACCGCGATGCGAGTGGCGGCTTTGGGTGCGGGCTCTCCCTCGCGCGCCGCGATCTGGCCTCGGGAGACATAGATCTGTTCGTCCAGAGTAAATCCCGTGGCGCTGCCGGCCGCCGCGTGGCGAGGGGCGCTCCCATTGAACGCCTCGACGCTCCTGACCCGGCTCCGCTTGCCTGAGGGATGGAAGACGACGGTGTCGCCCACCGCCAGCCGGCCACTCTCGACCGTCCCCACGATGATGCGGCGGTCGTCGCCCTGAGCAGTGAACTTGTAGACGTCCTGCACCGGCATCCGAAACGGCTTCTCCCCCGCGCTCGGCTCAGGGCGGAAGCCGTCCAGCATCTCCAGCGCCGTGGGGCCCCGATACCAGCTCATTTCGCCTGAGAGTTCCGTCAGGTTGTCGCCCTGCGTGCCGCTCACCGGGATGAAGCCAGCGGGGACGACACCTACCTGGCCGAGGAACCGGCCGAACTCCCGCATCAGCGACTGATAGACCCGTTGGTCGTAGTTCACGAGGTCCATCTTGTTGATCAGCACCGCCACCTGGCGTATGCCCAGCATCCCCATCAGGTAGCCATGCCGCCGGGTGTTCTCCTGGATCCCCTCTCGCGCGTCGATCACCAGGAACGCCGCTTCGGCCCGCGCCGCGCCGCTCACCATGTTCTTCAGGAACTCGTTATGGCCGGGCGCGTCGATGATGACGTAGGTCCGCTTGGCCGAGGTGAAGAAGACCCGGGCCGAGTCGATGGTGATGCCCTGGGCCCGCTCGTCCTTGAGCGCGTCCAGCAGGAAGGCGTACTCGAACGGCCGCGCGGTCCGGGCGCAGAGCTCCCGGATCTGTTCCAGCTTGCCGTCGGGGAGCGAGCCGGTGTCAGCCAGCAGCCGGCCGATGATGGTGCTCTTCCCGTGGTCTACGTGGCCGACGACGACGAGGGACAGTCGCTCCGTAGGAGCGACGGCGGGGAAGCAGGGAGGCGGGGAAGTAACTGCTGGAGAAACCGCCGTCATCCTATGCCCCAATCGCCTTCGTTAATGCTTCATAGCTTCCCCGCTTCCCCGCCTCCCCGCTGATTTCGCTTCCCCGCCTCCCCGCTTCCCCGCCTTCGTGCGCGAAGCGCACGACTTCTCCAATCACCGTCACCACCGGCGCCTCGAACCCATCGCGATCCGCGGCCTCGGCGATGGTGGCAAGCGTCGCACGAGTGACCCGCTGCTCGGGAGTGGTGGCAGACTGGATGCAGGCGGCGGGCGTTGAGGGATCGCGGCCTGCAGCGATCAGCTGCGCTGCGAGTTGGGCTAGATTGGCCCGACCCATCAACACGACAAGCGTGTCGGCGGAGAAGGGCTCCGAGATCGCCACGGGGGCGGAGCCTGCCCTGAGCGCAGTCGAAGGGCCCGCTCGCGATGACTGCTCGGGACTCTGGCCCGCCGCGTGGCCGGTGATGACCGCGAATGATTGCGCCACTCCGCGCGCGGTGACCGGGATACCAGCCGCTGTCGGTCCCGCAATTGCGCTGGAAATTCCCGGGACGACATCAACCTCGATACCCGCCGCGTTGCAGGCTTCGACCTCTTCGCTCCCGCGTCCAAAGACGAACGGATCGCCGCCCTTGAGCCGGACCACGGTTCGCCCCGCTCCGGCCTGCCCGACCAGCAGCCGGTTGATCTCGGCCTGGGAATACGCCGCGTGTGCCGGGCCCTTGCCGACATCGATGAGCTCGGCGCCGGTCCTCGCTTCGCCCAGGAGCTCGGCGCCGATCAATCGGTCATGCACCACCACGTCCGCGCTCCGGAGCAGCTCGAGTCCCCGCGCCGTGATCAGGCCCGGATCGCCGGGGCCGGCGCCCACCAGGTGCACCAAGCCCTGCTTGGGCGCAGCTCGGCCCAGTCGCGAACGAAACCGGGGACCCGGCGGTGGAGCATGGCGCCTCGCTAGATCAATGATGATCTCGACAATGCCGGGATAACTGCCGATGGCCTGGTCAATAGTGACGAGTCGCGAGTCACGAATTACGAGCAGACGGGGTATGTCTTCTGCGACGTGGGTCCCGCCCCCTACGAAAAACGGCACGACAATCAGATTCGGCAGCGTGACGTTCTCGAGCAGCGCCGAAACTGGTGGGTAGTCATCGATGAAAGCCGTGAGAACCTCGCCCGTCACCCGCCGCCGGCGGAGGGTTTCGGCCAGCTGCAAGGCGGCACTCCGGCTTTGCTCATGCCGGGGTGTGCCGTGCCCCACGATCGCGAGCGATGTCAAATGCCGTTCGATGCCCTGGTCGCGCAGCAGCTCGGTGACTCGTCGCGCCACTAACGGAGCGATCCCCGAATGAGTGCCCACCGGCGGGGTCTGCCGGAGCCTGAGCTCGGCAAACCGCCGATTCCGCGCCAACGCCTCCGGCAGCACCACGTCGGCGTAGTGCCCCGCGCTGGTCAGCAACGGCACCACGGTGACCTCGTCCGCCGACAGCTCGTCCAGCACGCTGCCGAAACCGGGCTCGCCCAGATGAAACGCGACCGCCACCTCATCGAACAGCCGGCGCGCGCGCACCGACTCGGCCAACCGGCGCACCAGGGCGTTGGCGGCGGGATCGCGGCGAGACCCGTGGGCGGCGAGAAGCAGGGCCCGAGTCACCTGGTCACCTGCAGCTGAACCAGGTCAAACGTGGGCTGCTCCCGGCCGGTGACCGCGGTGCGGGGCAAATCCCATCCCACGATGCGCTGGTAGAAGTCGCCCAACCCCTCGTTTTCCAGGCGCTCGCCGGCCCAGCGCAGCAGCAGCGGCCGCATGGCAGAGAGCAGGTCGTCCAAGTGGACGTCGGCCCGGTAGAGATCCACCAGCCGGTCGCCGGCCAGACCGCCGCCGACATAGACGTTGTAGAGGCCGACCGAGCGGCCCACGAAGGCGAGGTCCGCGGTATAGGGACGGGCGCACCCATTGGGGCAGCCGGTCATCCGAATCGTGAGCGGCGCGTCACTCAGACCGAGACTCTCGAGCTCGGCCTCGAACTGGTCGAGGATGCCGGGGATGGCCCGCTCCGATTCCGCTACGGCGAGCCCGCAGGTGGGAAGCGCCGGGCAGGCCAGCGAAAAACGGCGAGCGGGCGAGAGCTCGGCGGGAAGGGTCACGCCATGTCTGAGCAGGGTGAGTTCCACTGCCTCGATGGCGCCCGGATCCAGATCGGTGAGCAACAGGTTCTGCTGTCCGGTCAGCCGCACGCCGGGGCGAAACCGGCTGATGATCTCGTGCAGCGCGGTCTTGAGCGCGTGGCCCGGCCTGTCCGCGATGCGGCCGCTCTGAATGAACACACCGTAGAACGCGCGCCCGTCCGGCTGGCGGTGGCGACCGAGGTGATCGTGAAACGGGAGCGGGGGAAGCGGCACCGCCGGAGTGAGCGGAAAGGAGGCCCGCCGCTGGAACTCTTCCCGGAACTTGTCGATCCCCCACTCGGCGATCAGGTACTTGAGCCGAGCGTGCCGCCGATCGGAACGGTTGCCGTGGTCCCGGAAGATGGCGGCAACCAGACGAACGGCTTGGACGCCATGGGCCAGGGGTACGAACCCCAGCGGCTGGGCCAGTCGCGCGGTGGTGTCGGCTTTGTGATGCGTCATTCCCAGGCCGCCGCCGACCAGGAGGTTGAATCCCTGGATCCGGCCGTCGCTCACGATGGTGAGCAGCCCAACGTCCTGAGAGTAGATGTCCACGCAGTTGTCGATCGAGAGCCCCACCGCGGTCTTGAACTTCCGCGGCAGGTAGCGGTCGCCGTAAAAAGGCTCTTCCGACTGGGTGGAGACCTGCTTCTCCCCGTCGAGCCAGATCTCGTGATAGGCACCTGATTGGGGCCGGAGCTCCCGGGCGATCTCCTCCGCCACCTCTCGCACCGCCGTGTGATCGGCGTCGGCCAGCGGCGCGGAGCAGCCCATGACGTTGCGCTCCACGTCGCCACAGGCCGCGATGGTGGTGAGCAGCTCCTGGTTCACTCCCGCGATGGTGGCCTTGAGGTCCCCCTTGAGCACGCCGTGGAACTGGAATCCCTGCCGGGTGGTGACCCGGAGGGTGCCGTTGGCGTGCTGATTGGCGATCCGCTCGAGCGCGAGGTATTGGTCGGCGGTGACGACGCCAGCGGGGACGGCGACCCGGATCATGAAGGAGTAGGCCTTTTCCGATCCGGCGGCCTGGCGCCCGCGGCGCTCGTCCCGGGAGTCCTGCTGGTAGGTCCCGTGAAACTTGAGCAGCTGGATATCATCGTGCTCGAAGTGCGTGGCATCGGACGCAAGCGTCTCCGCGATGCTGCCGCGGAGGTGGCGGCCGTTGCGCTTGGCCAGTTCGACTCTGGATTCGGGTTTAGCGTCCATGCAATCCGCACTCCGTCTTCTCCGTTCCCTCCCAGCGACCTGCCCGGCTGTACTCGCCCAGGCTCGAGCCCGGCACCGGCAGGGTGCAGTGGGTGCACCCGACCGTCGGGTACCCCTGCACGTGCAGTTCGTTGTAGGGGACGGTATTCTCCCGCACGTAGTCCCAGACCCGCTGCCGATCCCAGGCGGCAAGGGGGCAGATCTTGAGCACCTGGTAGTGCCAGTCCCAGCCCACCAGCTCGACCCTGC
>JBHELP010000116.1:0-3676 GCA_046263035.1 Candidatus Dormibacteria bacterium
GGACTTGGGATCCGGTGGCACCGGGCCCCGGTGGTCGTATGGTCTACTCGTGGGTCCGGCAGGCAAGGAGCGTCACGTCGCCGCGCCCAGCGAGGCGGAGGTCGGCGCCGATTCGGAGGAGCGCGGCGCGAATCCCGGCTCCGAGGCTCTGCTGAACCGGCTCGGTGCCTTCATCGGTCGCGAACGCGAGCTCGAGCAGCTGGCCACTCTGCTTGAGACATCGCAGCTCACGGCGGTGACGGGTCCGTCCGGCGTGGGCAAGACCCGCCTGGTCATGGAGCTGGCGGAGCGGATGCGGCAGCGTCACTCCATTGGCGTGCACGTCGTCTCACTGGCTGCGGTGGTGGACCCGGCGCTGGTTCCCCAGGCCGTCGCCACAGCCCTGTCCGTTCGGGAGGTCTCGGGTCGTCCCCTTGTGCAGACACTGGTGTCCCGGCTGAGAGATCGCCGGGTGCTGCTCGTACTGGACAACTGCGAGCACCTCCTCCAGCCATGCGCCGAGCTTGTCGAGGCCCTTTGCCGCCAGTGCCCCTCGCTGACGATCCTGGCTACCAGCCATGCCCCGCTGTCAGTTGCGGGCGAAAGGGTCTGGCCCCTGGCGCCCTTGTCGATACCGGCCTCGCCGGTGGCGGGCGAGGATCTGACCAGATCGGAGGCGGTGGCGCTCTTCTTCGATCGCGCCGCCGCGGCGAAGCCCGGGTTCGCCGCCACCGAGGAGAACGCGGGAGTGGTGGCGGAGATCTGCAGGCGCCTCGAGGGCATACCGCTGGCCATCGAGCTCGCTGCCGCCCGGGTCAACCTCCTCGCCCTGCCCCAGCTCGCCGCTCTGCTCGACGAGCGCTTCCGCGTGCTCACCGGCCGAGAAGCAACGGCCCCAGCCCGGCACCGCACCCTGCGCGCAGCGATCCAATGGAGCTACGACCTCCTCGGAGAGGATGAGAGGCGCTTGCTGCGCCGGATGTCGGTCTTCGCCGGCGCGTTCAGCCTCGAGGCGCTGGAGGCGGTGGCCGGAAGCGATCATGGCGCTGAGGTCATCTCCGTCCTGAGCGACCTGGTCGCCCGCTCACTGGTCAGGGCCGACACGTCGGGCTCTCGATCTGAGTACTCCATGCTGGAGACCATCCGCCTCTTCGCCTGGGAGCGCCTGGAGGAGGCCGGTGAGCTCGCCGAGGCTGCCACCGCGCACGCCGCTTGGTACGTGCAACTTGCCGAACAGGCTGAGCTGGCGCTGGCCGGCGAGCAGCAGGTTGAATGGCTGGACCGACTCGACCGCGAGCAGGCCAACCTGCGGGCCGCTCTGAGATGGACGATCGCAACGGGCGATCGGGCGTCGGCTCTGCGCCTGGCCGCGGCGCTGGTCCCCCTCTGGCGCACCCGGGGCCGGCTGGGCGAGGGCCGGGACTGGCTCGATGCCGCGCTGGGCCTCGACGGCGATGCCGACCCACTCCTCCGCGCCCGTGCCCTCTGGGGACTGGGCTCCCTTGCCCTGATGCTCAACGACGACGCGCCGGCGGTGAGGGCGCTCGATGAGAGCCTCGTCCTGGCCCGAGGCGGCGGAGACCGCAGGTTGGAGGGCCGGTGCCTGTTGCAACTGGGCAGCCGCAACAGCGCCCACGATCCGGACATTGCCCTCGCCCAGCTGCACGAGAGCGCCACCCTGGCCCGTCAGACGGCCGACTTGTGGTGTGCCGCGGTGGCTCTCGCGCTCTCGGGCCGCACCCGGATCGTTCTCGGAGACACGGCAGCGGGTCGCGCCGAGTTGGAGGAGTGCCTGGCCATTGCCCGGGAGGCCGGTGATCGGCAGGGTCTGCGGCTCGGTCTGCTCTTCGCCGGTGAGGCGGACACCATCAGTGGCGACTATGCCGGCGCCGGGTCTCTTCTCGCCGAGGCACTGACGGTTGCCGAGGAGCTCGGCGAGCCGTATGCCATCGTGATCGCCCGGGACCGGCTCGCGGAATTGCGGATGATCAACGGTGACTATGACGCTGCCAGGCAGCTGCTGACCGCGACGCTGCCGATCGCCCGCGACTCGGGCAATCCCTTCCTGGTCTCGGACACCCTCTGCTGCCTGGGTGGCCTGGCCCACCTCGAGGGCGATGAGGAGGCGGCCCGCCGGCACTATTCGGACGTCATCGCCCTCGGAGAGGAGATGGGCCGCCCGGCGGGGGAGGCCCTGGGGGGGCTCGCCGAGGTGGCCGCCGCCACCGGCGACGGCGAGACGGCGCGGCGGCTGCTCGATCAGGCCCTGGAGGCTGCTACCGCCCTGCACTACAAACGCGGCCAGGCCTCGGTGCTACTCACCCATGGCAACATCGCCCGGCAACTGGGTGATCGTCGCTCAGCCAATCGCCTTCTCTGCGATGCCCTGCGAGTCTGGTCCGAGATCGGACCCGTCCCGGGCACCGCCAACAACCTGGAGGACCTCGGGGCCCTGGCCGCCGAGGAGGGCAGGATGGACCGTGCCGCGCGCCTCCTGGGGGCCGCCGCCGCGCTGCGTCAGAGGCACGGATATCGCCGACCTCCATTCATGGCCCGCGTGCGGGATGCGGAGGTGGTGGCCGCGCGCCAGGCCGGGGGTGAGCGCTTTCAGCAGCTCTGGGACGAGGGCATGGCCATGCCCCTGGACAGGGCGGTCGACCATGCCCTCGGCGATGTCGGCCACCACAGGCGCGATATGAGCGGCTGGTTCAGCCTCAGCCCCGGGGAGATGCGTGTTGCCGCCCTGGTGGGAGAAGGGCTCACCAACCGCGAGATCGGTGAGCGTCTCTTCCTGTCCCCGCGAACGGTGGAGACGCACCTCACGCGCATTTTCTCGAGGCTGGGCCTGGGTTCTCGCCGCGAGTTGGCGCGGGAGGTGGTGAGACGGCGGACGGGCGCAGGGAAGAAGCCTCACGCTGCAGACACGCTGATACAGCCACGCTCGGATGAGGTGACTCCAGGCGCAACGACGATGTGAGCATCTTGTGGCGCCACAACCGACTCAGTTGTTCAGCCAGCACTCAAGGCTGGGCACATCTCGGCCACATCAGGGTGCCAGACCCAAAGTGGGTGATGTCCATGGTCCCGTGACTACGGTACTGTGGCCGCTCGTGGATGGGATCCCCGTGAGCAGGTTCAAGGCTCAAGCGCTGGCCATCGTGGAGAGCGTCTCCACGACCGGCGAGGAGGTCGTCATCACCAAGCGCGGCAAGCCGGTGGCGCGGCTTGTCCCCATGAGGCCTCCTGCAGGGCTTCTGGGCAGCGTTCAAGTTTTGGTATCCGACGACGAGTTGATCGAACCGACCGGTGAGGCCTGGGAGGCAGAGGCCGCCCATGATCCTGATTGACACCCATGCGTGGCTGTGGTTCCGGTCCTCACCGGATCGCCTGCCGGAACGGGCCCGGCGGCTGATCCAGACGGAGCCCCTCGCCGTCTCGACCATCAGCTGCTGGGAGGTGGCAACCCTGGTGCGACTGGGACGCCTGGGGCTCGACCGGGACGTCAACGCCTGGGTGGTTCGAGCGCTGGTGGAGGAGCCGCCGGTGACGGCCATCCCGGTGTCGAGGGAGATCGCCGTGACGGCCGGCGGCCTCCGGGCTCCCTTCCCCGGAGACCCGGCCGACCGGCTCATTCTCTCGACCGCGGTTGCGTTGCGATGTCCATTGCTCACCCGGGATCACCGGCTGCGCACCCATT
>JBHELP010000117.1:0-5481 GCA_046263035.1 Candidatus Dormibacteria bacterium
GTCCCAGTCGCGGGTGCGACGGTAGACTGCGGCAATGTCCCTGTTCCGCCGCCTCCTCGGCTCCCCGGTTCCTGACCGGGCGCCCAACACCGTGGTCATACCGGAGGACGTGGCATCCCGTCTGAGAGCCCCCGGCGTCCCTCTGGAGGCCACCGTGGAAGGGGTGCTGCGAGCCTACCTGCAGGGCCGCTCCTCGGTGAGCGGCTCGGAAGACCCCGCCGCCATGCCCTTCTGGGTGGAACGGGGAAGGACTGGCCAGGTCCCGGGGAGGGACGACCTTCCCGAGAGGGGTGACATAGGCGACATAGAGGACGAGTTGCGCCACAGGGTGATCGAGCGCCACGCCGGCGAGGGTCCTAGCTGAGGGCACACGAGGACGGGCGCGGTCCCCTCCGCCAGCTCCGTCCGGCGCTGGTCGGTCTCCTGCTGCTGCTGGTATACGGCACCGCGGGCTACGTCGTCATCGCCCACTACTCGGGGCTCGAGGCCCTCTACATGACGGTGATCACCATCACCACGGTCGGCTTCGAGGAGGTGCACCGTCTCGACGGCGCCGGCCGGCTCTTCACGATCACGGTGATCTTCTTCGGCGGCGTCGGATTCGTGTACACCCTGGCCGTCATCGTGGAGCTACTCTCCAGCGGACGCTGGCAGGCTTTTCGGAGGTCCCGTCGCATGGAATCGGAGGTCGCCGGTCTTCGCGATCACGTGATCGTGTGCGGCTACGGCCGCACCGGCACGCAGGTGGTGGTGGAGCTCCAGAAGCTCGGTCAGCCGCGTGTGGTGGTCGAGCTCAACCCGGATTCTCTGGAGCGACTGAGCGGCAGCGGGGAGCTCCATGTCGTCGGTGACGCCGCCGTGGACGACGTTCTCCAGGCTGCCGGTATCGACCGGGCTCGGGCACTGGTCAGCGTCGTGGACAGCGACGAGCGCAACGTTTACATCGTCCTCACCGCGCGGTCGCTCAATCCCGACGTATTCATCGTGGCCCGCTCCTCCTATCCGGATTCCGAGGCGAAGTTGCGCAGAGCTGGGGCTGACCGCGTGCTGAGCCCGTACACCCTGAGCGGAACTCGCATGGCCGCCCTGGCAGCGCAGCCTGCGGCTGTGGACTCGCTCGACCTCGTGTCCACCGGTGAGGGGAAACCCATGCGCATCGAGGAGCTCGTGGTCCCGGCCGGGACCGACGGCGGTCTCACCGCAGCCTCACTCAGCGGGTCGGGTGCCATTCTGCTCGCCGTCCGCTCACCGGACGGCACTCTCCGGGTCGGCCCGGACGGTCCGGTCGCGCTGCGGCGCGACGACGTGCTCATCGCCATGGGGACGCGCGAGCAGCTCGGTGCCCTGGCCTTTGCGCTGCGGCCGGCCGGCGACGTCACCTCCCCGCCGAAGCGCCGGTGAGCTCCTCCACCTCGGCGAGCATTGCTCGCATGGCCGGCTTGGCGAAGTGCTCGCGGGCCGGCTCGAGCCGGCTGATCAGCCGGTCGGCGAGGGCCTGCTTGGCGTCCATCGCATGCAGGTCGCCCCTTGTGAAGGCCGCCTCCAGGTCGGAGTAGGCGGCGTAGGTGACCGGGCCGCCGTTTCTCTCCGCGCGGTCGATATCCAGGGGCCGACCGTCCAGCTCGAAGACCAGGTGGCGCAGCCAGTCCAGGACTGGATTGAAGGTCACGTCCCGCGGTGCGCAGAAAGCCCGGGAGATCTTTCTGCGGATCACATCGGGATCGTCGTGGATGAAGACGGCCGTGCTCGGCTTCGACTTGCTCATCTTCATCGCGGCGATCATTTCTCGCCGCTCCTGCTCCAGTATGGGCCATGTCGGTGGTTTGCCCAGGCCCAGTATCAGTGGATGGTGCACAGCCACCGGCTTTGCGACCGGCCCCCCGGTCCGGGAGCGCATCCTGAGGGCCACGTCGCGGGCTATCACATGAGCTTTTCGCTGGTCCATCCCGGCGTGGGCGAGGGTTATTCCCTGGGCGAAGATGTCCGCCGCCTGCATGGCGGGATAGATCAGCTTGGCGAAGTCAACACCCTCTCCCTCCTCGCGGCCCAGGATGCTGATGCTCCGCTGCATCCGGGAGAGGGTGGTGTTCTTGCTCACCTCGATCACCGTGGCCCAGTAGTCGGGAGCCTGCCGGTAAAGGTCGGAGGCGAGAACGAAGCGGACTCTGTCCGGGTCGGCGCCCACGCATCGCAGACCGGCGCGGAGCGCCTCGGTGAAGTAGCCGGTGGCGACGCGGCGGATGAGCTCGGGGTCGGCGCCGAGCTTGTCGTTGATCCAGGTGTGCCAGTCGGCCAGCAGCACGCTGCACTCGACGCCGGCGTCGAGGAAGTCTCGAATCTTTGCCATGCACACCAGGCCCGCACCCAGGTGAACCCGCCCGGAGATCTCGAAACCGATGTAGTGGCGAACCGGTGTGCCTGCTGTGAGCAGCTCGAGCAACTCTCCCCGGGTGAGCAGCTCGGCGGTGTTGCGCTCGATCAGGACGCACCGCTGGTCCGGTGACAGCGTCACGACAGGGTCTCCCAGGGGATGGACTCGAACCATCGATACACGGTTTTACAGACCGTTGCCTTAACCAGCTTGGCTACCCTGGGGCGGTGTGGATGGAGGGCCGTCTGCCGAAGCCCTGGCCGGGTTCATCGGGGGAGGCGCGGCGACACAGCACGGAGTGTACCGTCGCCATCGCTGACGCCGCCCCCACCACGGGCGCCCTTACGGGCGCCTCGCCGTCGGTAGTGCCTCCCGCAGCCGGGGATCCGAGAGATAGGCCTCGAGGGCGGCCAGGATCATCTCCGGATCACCCGCCATGGCATCGGCGAAGTAGCCGCCGTCGAAGGGCCGTCGAGCGGCCCGGAGCAGGGCGGCGGCGGGCTGCCGGCGAGGGGGGGCGACTCCCTCAACCAGCCGGTACGCGAGTATCACCCGATTGCCGGCCCGGGTGATGCCGAAATGGTCGATGACGTCCCATCGAGTCAGGCTGCTGAAGGGGTATTGACGCTGGATGAGCCCCTCCTGGGTGAGCTCCAGCACGGGGCGGAGAAGGACGCCGGTGAGAATCAACGCCACCGCAGGCGCGGCGCAGATGAACCATCCGATCGGGGCCCCCCCGGCGAGGCAGAGCACGCCGCCGATCTCGGTGACGGCCGCCAGCGGCACGACCAGGAGCGCGGGGCGCCGGGCGGGAAAGACGACCCGGCCGCGGCGCATCCGAACCACGTCCGCTGGGAGATCGAGGGACTGAGTGGGCACGGCATGTCATCGTATGGCGGTGTCTGGCGGCCCTGCAGTTGCGATCGGAGTCGGCGATGCCCTGGTTTACGGCCTTCTCGCCGTGGCGGGGTTCGCGGTCGTGGTGGTGGTGTGCGCCATCGTGCTCGCCCTGATCAATCTCGTGCTTCCCACCGCCTCCCAGCAGGCGGAGGAGCAGGCGAATTCCATCCCGGACGCCGGTGGACCGCCGAGGTCGGCGGGCTCAGACGAGAGGGCTCCGGCAGAAGTGACGTCTGACGTAACGAGGGACGCATAAAGTATGCTTTATGAAAGAAACCTTTATGAAAGATTCGGTTATGCGTTCCACCCGGCTCCTCCAGCCCGCCGTCGCCGGGTCTGGTGAAGGGGCGACCGACCTCAGCCTTCACTTCGAGGGGCTGGCCAACCCCACCCGGCTCAAGATCGTGGAGCGTCTGGCCGGCGCTGTCGAGGTGACCGTCTCGGAACTGGCGCTTCAGTGCAAGGTCAGCCAGCCACGCATGAGCTGGCATCTCCGCATCCTCCGGCGTGCCGGGGTCATCAGCACCCGTCGCGGTGGCCGGGAGGTGTTCTGCCGCCTCGATCGTGAAACCATCGCCGCTCGTCTGGACAGCTTCACGCGCCTGCTGTCCCGCACCACCACCGCCGAGGCGCATGAGGTCCACCAACCGATGGAGACCGTTCAACCCGTCAGCGAAGGAGCATAGTGAGCAGCAAGGTACGCGTCGCCATCATCGGAGTGGGCAACTGCGCCTCCTCCTTCGTCCAGGGCCTGGAGTACTACCGCAACGCGCAGCCCGACCAGGATGTTCCCGGCCTGATGCACGTCGATCTGGGTGGATATCACATCAGCGACATCGAGGTGAGCGCTGCCTTCGACATAGACCGCGAGAAGGTGGGCAAGGACGTGGCCGAGGCCATCTTCAGCGGCCCCAACAACACCGTCACCTTCAGCGAGGTTCCCACCACCGGCGTCACGGTCCAGCGCGGCATGACCCATGACGGCCTCGGCAAGTACCTCAAGGAGGTGATCACCAAGGCACCGGGGCCCACCGTGGACATCGTCGAGGTGCTTCGCCAGACCGGGACCGACGTGGTCGTCAACTACCTGCCCGTGGGCAGCGAGGAGGCGACCCGGTGGTACACGGAGCAGATCCTTGCCGCCGGCTGCGCGATGGTCAACTGCATGCCGGTCTTCATCGCCCGCGAGGACTACTGGCAGGCCCGTTTTCGCAAGGCGGGAGTGCCCATCATCGGCGACGACATCAAGTCCCAGGTGGGGTCAACCATCATCCACAGGGTTCTCACCCGGCTGTTCGAGGATCGGGGTGTGAAGGTCGAGAACATGTACCAGCTCAATTTTGGTGGCAACACCGACTTTCTCAACATGCTCGAACGCGACCGCCTGGAAAGCAAGAAGATCAGCAAGACCAACGCGGTGCGGTCCATGCTCCACGCTCCCATCGAGGACGAGAGGATTCACATCGGGCCCTCCGACCATGTCCCTTGGCTGAATGACCGCAAATGGGCCTACATACGCATGGAGGGACGGTCGTTCGGCGACGTACCCCTCAACATGGAGCTCAAACTCGAGGTGCATGACTCGCCCAACAGTGCCGGCATTGTCATCGATGCGGTGCGCTGCTGCAAGATCGGCCTCGACCGTGGCCTGAGCGGGACACTGGAGGCGCCGTCGGCATATTTCATGAAATCGCCGCCGCGCCAGGTTCCCGACGACCGGGCCCGGCTCATGACCGAGGACTTCATCTCCGGGGCGAGCGATCCCGGACACGCCGGCAACGGCCACGCCCGAGGCTCAGAGCATCGTCCCCCGCTCGAGGAGATGGTCGCCGAACCGGTTTCATCGGACCAGGGCTGAGCCCGGAGCCGCCCGTGGCTGATGCGGGGCTCGATGCCCCGGTCACTCGCAGAGCCCCCCCGGCACATGGCATTCCCGGCTCGGGGCAGGGGGCATCGGTGGCGCCGGCAGAGCGCTCCCCGGCGACCGGCCAGGAATTCGGCGCCCGCCCCGCTCCGGCGCGAGCTGAGCCGAGCGCGAGCATGCTTCCCTACTACGGGTACAGGCTGGCGGAGGGGCTCGTCCGCGTCATGCCCTATCGGACCGCCCGCGCGCTGGCGTCCGGGGTCGCCGATGTTCTTCTGGCCGCCGTGCCGGGGAGGTTCGACGGCCTGCGCAGCAACCTTCGGCAGGTGCTGCCGGAGGTTGACGA
>JBHELP010000118.1:0-7771 GCA_046263035.1 Candidatus Dormibacteria bacterium
CCGCCCTCGTCCGCTCCCGGTGGACCGCCGTTCTCGGGATCCGCGGGCACCCCTGCACCGGGGACAGGGCCGCCGCCCTCCGCATCACCGGTGCCCACCCCGGTTGCGACACCAGTTCCCACCCCGACACCACTACCGGTCTCCCATGTCGCCACTGCGGCCACCGTTCCAATCTCCCAGCGTGAGCAGCCCACCTTTACCTGGGATGCCGGCAACGCCGCCTGGATACGGCACGAGGCCACCGCCACCTTTGTCGACGAGAACGGTGGCGGCCCGATTCTGACCAGAACGCTGATCGTCCAGCAGGTGGACGTGCGAACCGCCCCCCAGGTCCGTGACGTGGTCGGGGAGCTCGGGGTCAGTCACAACCTCGTCGGCACCGGGCCGGCCCAGATATTCGTCAACGGCGCCGAATATGACGCCACCTGGGCACAGCCGGCCATTGGACCCGCTCAGTTCACGCTCACCAACGGCACCCCGGCCCCGATCAGCGCGGGACTGATATGGGTCTGCCTCGTGCCCACCGGCTCACCTGCCGCCATTCGCTAGGGGCGGCCCGGGCCGTGCCGCCGACAGCGAACCAGCAGGTGACATGATCGCGTACGGAACCTATAAGGTTTGACCCCGGCGGCAGCTCCGCCAATCGGGCGGATGGGCGCCTCATCACCTTCACCATCGACATCGGAGTCTGATGAGCCAAAACGACAGTCCTGGCACCCTGGATCTGCTGCGCCGTTCGGTCGACGACGGCGGCAAGCTGATCCAGCAGGAGATCCAGCTGGCCAAGCAGGAGCTGGCCGAATCGGTGCGTTCCGTGGTCAGGGGAGTCCTGGCCGGGATCGTCGTGGTGATCGCGCTGCTGGGCTTTTTGGTGATGGGGATCGTCACCATCGTGGTGGCAACGGATCCGCACTGGGTGGCGGCGCTCATCTTCACTGCGGTCTTCCTGGCCGTCGCCCTCGGGCTGGGCGCATTCGCGCTACGGACCTTCAAACGGATGAGCCCCCTGGGCAAGACCCGGGAGAGCATTCAGGAGGACATCAGATGGGCGAAACGTCAGCTGAAACCCGGGTCGAAATAGAGAGCACTCGCGAGGACCTCAACCGGGATCTGCACCAGCTCCGTACCCGCGCCGGCGTCTTGGGAGGTCGCGGGAAGAAGCTGGGAGGTGTGGGGGGAGGCGTGGCCGCCGCCTCGGGCGCCGTGTTCGCAGCGCTCATGCTGGCGAGGCGCCGCCGTGGTGGCCGGCTGACCGCCGCCGGCCGGCGGCTTCCCAAGCCGCTACGCTCCCCGACGACGAGGCGCGCGCGAAGGGCGGACCGCGCCCTCAGCGGCGGAGCCGAGTCCGCTCGCCGCGGTGGCGAGCGCCTCTCCAAGAGCGTGCTGCGCCGCTACGCGGATGAGCGTGCCGAGGCCGAGAAGCGCAAGAACCCGCTCTGGCGCCGGACCGCAGAGGCCGCCCTCAAGGCGGGGGCTGCCGCCGGCGTCACCCAGCTGGTGCGCCGGACGCTCCGAGGACGGCGAGGGGGACGGGCCACCGGAGGCTGAGCCCGGGGGCGGCGGGACGCCGAAGGCCCCTTTGCTACGATCAGCGGGATGCTCTCTGACTACGCTCCCATACTGGTTTTCCTCGGTATCAGTGTTGCTTTTGGTGGGGGAGTCCTCCTCCTCAGCTCCTGGCTGGGTCCGCGCCGTCCGTCGGCGGAGAAGGAGCTTCCCTACGAATCCGGAATCGTCCCCACGCAGTCGGCGCATCGCAGATTCTCGGTCGGCTTCTACGTCACCGCCATGCTCTTCATCATCTTCGACGTGGAGTCGATCTTCCTGTTTCCGTGGGCGACGGTGGTCAGACAGTTGAAGGTGTTCGGGTTGATTGAGATGGGCGTCTTCATCGCCACACTTCTGGTGGCACTCCTGTACGTCTGGCGAAAGGGGGCTCTACGGTGGGACTGAGTGGAGGCGAGATCGCCCTGCCCCTGCCCCGGGCGCAGGAGCGCGAGCGCACGGCGGCTCTCAGCGGCGCCATCACCACCCGTGTCGAGAAGGTCATTCAGTGGGGTCGCTACAGCTCGCTGTGGCCGGCCCTGTTCGGGCTGGCCTGCTGCGCCATCGAGATGATGAGCACCGGAGCATCGCGCTACGACATGTCCCGCTTCGGGGCCGAGGTGTTTCGTGCCTCGCCGCGTCAGTCGGATCTCATGATCGTGGCCGGAAGGGTCTCCCAGAAGATGGCCCCCGTCCTGCGTCAGATCTACGACCAGATGCCCGAGCCCAAGTGGGTGATCGCGATGGGGGCCTGCGCCTCCTGTGGAGGCATCTTCAACAACTACGCGATCATCAACGGGGTCGACAAGGTCGTGCCCGTGGACGTGTACCTGCCAGGCTGCCCGCCACGGCCGGAGGGCCTGTTGGAGTCCGTGGTGCTCCTCCAGAAGAAGATCGCCTCGGAACCACCCGCGTCGCTGCGCGGCTAGACCCCATCCGTCGACACCCACTCCGTACGCGGGGACAGCAAGCATCATGAACGTCCAGGAAGAGACGGCGACCGTCGCCCCGGGGGTGGCGGGCGCCCCGGCCGTCCGCCTCCTGCTCGACGAGCTGCCCGGCACCGTCCTCCGCCACGAGGAGGCATGCGGAGAGGCGACGGCCTGGCTGGGCCGCGAGCATCTGACCACCGCCTGCGTCCTGCTCCGGGATCATCCGCGTGGTCGCTACACCCTGCCCCTCTACGTCAGCGCGGTCGATCACCCCGACCGCGAGCCGGAGCTGCCTCGATTCGATGTCGTCTATCAATTCCGGTCGCTCCTGCTCAACGACGTCTGCCGCCTGGTCGTGCAGGTGACCGAGGCGGATCCGAGCGTTCCCTCGCTGGAGCGGTGCTTCGCCGGCATGGACTGGCACGAGCGCGAGACCTACGACCTGCTCGGCATCAACTTCACGGGCCATCACGATCTTCGGCGGATTCTGCTTCCTGAGGATTGGCAGGGGCACCCCCTGCGCAAGGACTACGTCTCCTTCGCGGAGCCGGTGGCCTTCACTCACAACCTGGAGTGGGCCCTGCCCGCCCAGGAACGGCCGCCCGACATGCCGGGAAGCAGCCGCTGATGCCGGTGCTGCCGCCGCTCAACGCCCCACCGGGGCGCGACACCGACCCGCTTCATCGCGGTGAAGACCTGCTGGGGGACGTGACTCCTCCGCCCGTCGATCCAGAGGCCGGCCGCGACGGGGATGCGGGTCGCCGGGCGCTGGGCGTCGACCCCTCGATTGATGCTGTCGATCTTGTCCAGATCGACGACGACACCATGGAGCTCAACATGGGCCCGCAGCACCCCTCCACGCATGGAGTGCTGCGGCTGGTGCTCACCCTTGACGGCGAGGTGGTGCGGGAGTGCCGGCCGGACATCGGTTACCTGCACACCGGCTTCGAGAAGTCGTTCGAAGCCCACACCTATCAGCAGTGCATCCCTCTCACCGATCGGATGGACTATCTCAATCCGCTGATCAACAATCTCGGATTCTCCGTGGCGGTGGAGCGACTGCTCGGCATCGACGTGCCGCCTCGAGCGCAATACCTTCGCGTGATCATGGCCGAGCTCTCCCGGCTGGGCAGCCACCTCATCTGGTTCGGGACCAGCGCCCTCGACCTCGGTGCCGCCACACCCTTCCTCTACGCATGGCGGGAGCGCGAGAAGATTCTGGACATCAACGAGGTCGTCAGCGGCTTCCGGATGCATCCCTCCTTCATCCGCGTCGGCGGGGTCATGGCGGATGTGCCCGAAGAGTTCCACTCGCTGGTCAACGAGGTGGTCACCACGTTTCCACGGCACATCGACGAGTACGAGCTGCTGCTCACCAACAATCCCATCTGGCGTGAGAGAACCCGCGGGCTGGGTGTCATCAGCACCGAGGACGCCCTGGCCTACGGTGTGAGCGGCCCGACGCTGCGGGGCTGTGGTATCGCGCACGATCTGCGCAAGGCGCAGCCCTACAGCTCCTACGACCACTTCGAGTTCGACATCCCGGTGGGGGTCAACGGTGACGTGTACGACCGCTACCTGGTGCGCATGCGCGAGATGCGCGAATCGATAAGGATCATCCAGCAGGCCTTCGACAACCTCCCCGGAGGGCCGGTGTGCACCGCCGACAGGAGGGTGGCTCTGCCCCCCCGCAATGAGATCAACACCAGCATGGAGTCACTCATCCATCACTTCAAGCTGGTCACCGAGGGCTTCCGCCCGCCTGCGGGCCAGGTTTACCAGGCTGTCGAGTCGGCGCGGGGGGAGCTCGGCTTCCATATCGTCAGCGACGGTTCCAACCGGCCCTACCGGTGCAAGGTCCGGGCCCCCTCGTTCAGCAATCTCAACGCGCTGCCACACATGGTCAGGAATGAGCTCATCGCCGACGTCGTCGCCGTCATCGGGTCCATCGACATCGTGCTTGGGGACGTCGATCGCTGATGACGCTGAGCGCCACCACGCGGTCCCGCATCGAGACCTACCGCAACCGCTATCCGCACCCCCGGAGCGCCGTGCTGCCATCGCTGTGGGCGGTGCAGGATGAGGCCGGCCACGTCACCCCGGAGGGAATGGCCGAGGTGGCCGCCCTCCTGGGCCTGGCCCCCAGCGAGGTGGAGGGAGTCTCCACCTTCTACTCCATGTACTTCCAGCATCCTCCGGGCCGGCACTCGATCGTGGTCTGCGACAACGTGCCGTGCGGCCTTCGTGGTTCCGACACCGTCATCGCACACCTCGAGCGGCGGCTGGGCTGTCCGTCAGGCGGGACCACGGCCGACGGCGCCTTCACCTGGGAGCGCACCGTGGAGTGCCTGGGGGCCTGCGAGGCGGCGCCGGTTATGCAGCTGGACCATCACACCCGGGGCGACCTGAGCCCGGATCGCGTCGACAGAATTCTCGACCGGATGGCGCGCAGCTAGATGGCGCAGCGCCCCCTGCTCACCGCCAACTTCGGCGTGGAGGGCATCCAGAGCCTGGCCGGGTACGAGCGCGCCGGCGGCTACAGTGCGCTGCGCCGTGCGGTCACCGAGCTCACCCCCGAGGCCATCGTCGAGGCGGTGACGACCAGTGGCCTGCGCGGCCGCGGCGGCGCCGGCTTTCCCACCGGTCGCAAATGGTCATTCCTGCCCAAGGAGATCTTTCCCCGCTATCTCTGCTGCAACGCCGACGAGTCCGAGCCGGGCTGCTTCAAGGATCGGATGCTCATGGACGAGGATCCGCATCAGCTGGTCGAGGGCCTGCTCATCGCCGCCTTCGCGCTTCGGGTGAACATCGCCTTCATCTACATCCGCGGCGAGTACAACGACCAGCGACTGCTGCTCGACCGCTGCGTCGAGGAGGCCCGGGCCGCCGGCTACATCGGCGGCGACATCATGGGCAGTGGCTACAACTGTGACGTCATCGTGCACGGGGGCGCGGGCGCCTACATCTGCGGTGAGGAGACGGCGCTGCTCGACTCACTGGAGGGAAACCGGGGCCAGCCGCGTCTCAAGCCCCCCTTCCCGGCTGTCAAGGGCCTCTACGGAAAGCCGACGGTGGTCAACAACGTGGAGACCCTCAGCAATCTTCCCCACATCGTCGCCCGCGGCGGAGAGTGGTACCGGTCGCTGGGGACGGAGACCTCCACGGGCACCCGGCTCTTCTGCGCCAGCGGACATGTCAACCGTCCCGGCACCTACGAGATGGAGATGGGCCGGCCCATCCGCGAGCTCCTCGAGGAGGAGTGCGGCGGCGTCTGGAAGGGCCGCGCCCTCAAGGCGTTTCAGCCCGGCGGTGGTTCGATGCAGGTGATGCTTCCCGAGCATCTCGATCTGCCTCTGGACAACGACGCGGTCGCCCGGGCCGGCTCCTCCCTGGGGGCCGGGGCCATGGTCTTCATGGACCAGACCACCTGCATGGTCAACGTCTCCATGCGTCTGGTGGACTTCTACCAGCACGAGTCCTGTGGCAAGTGCGTGCCCTGCCGGGAGGGAACGTACTTCGAGTCCGTGCTCATGCACCGTCTGGAGGCGGGCGCCTGCTCCCCTGAGGAGCTCGCCACACTGGCGGACATCTGCGACAACATGGACGGTAAGTGCTTCTGCCCGCTGGGGGACACGGCCACATGGTTCGTCATGTCTGCCTACCGGGCCTTTCGTGACGAGTTCGAGGCCCACTGCCTGGCCGGCCGTTGTCCGGTCACCGGCCGGCTTGAACCGGCGCCGGTGGTGGCATGAGCGACGCGACACCGGAGCGGGCACGGCCACCTCAGGCCCCGCCGACGCCCGCTCCGGTAGAACCGGATCAGGAGTCCGGCGACGGCTTGGTGGCCGTCACCATCGACGGCCGCGAGCGTCGCGTGGCCCCGGGCACCCTGGTGCTCGACGCCGCCACCGAGGCCGGCGTTCACATCCCCATCTATTGCGCCCACCCCAAGATGGACCCCGTGGCGGTCTGCCGGATGTGCCTGGTGCGCATCGATCCCATGCCCAAGCTGCAGCCGGCCTGCGCCACCCGGGTGAGCGACGGCATGGCGGTCACCACCACGGGCCCGGAGGTGGCCAAGGCTCGCGAGGGCGTCCTCGAGTTCCTGCTGCTCAACCATCCGCTCGATTGCCCGGTCTGCGATCGCGGCGGCGAGTGCGACCTCCAGGACTTCGCCTTCCGATACGGTCCCGGAGCCTCGCGGTTCCCCATCAACGACAAGGTGCATTTCGAGAAGGCCGTCTCGCTGTCCGACCGAATCGCCCTGGACCAGGAGCGCTGCATCCTGTGCTGGCGGTGCACCCGCTACTACGACGAGATCACCGGCGAGAAGGAGCTGGTGCTGATGCAGCGTGGTGTCCATACCCTGATCGCTCCCTTCAACGGTGAGCCACTGCGATCGCCCTTCCAGGGCAATCTTCCCGAGATCTGCCCCGTTGGTGCGCTCACCCATCGCCAGTACCGCTTCAAGGCCCGGCCCTGGGACCTGCAGCGGACGCGGGGCGTCTGTCCTGAGTGCTCCTACGGCTGCAACATCAACGTCGACACCCGGGACTACGAGATCAAGCGCTTCGCCTCACGCGACAATCCTCTGGTCGACGACATGTGGCTGTGCGACCGCGGCCGCTACAGCGCGACATCCTGGAACGACCAGGACAGAGTGCGGCAATGCGTGGTGCGGTCGGAGGCGGGCGCGGAACGCACGGTGGCCGTCGAGGAGGCAGTGCAGGCGGCCGCCCGAGCACTGGGTGACGTTGTGATCGAGCACGGGGCGGACTCCATCGCCGTGCTGGGCTCCCCGGCAAGCACCAACGAGGAGCTGTGGCTTCTCCAGCGGCTGGCGCGCGAGGTGCTGGGAACGCCTCATCTGGACCACCAGCCAACCGACCTTTCCGGCCTCACCGCCGCCGAGCACTCGTTGGGCATTGCCGAGATCGAGGGGTGCTCGGCCGTGGTGGTTCTCGGTGCCGATCCGGAGGTCAACGCGCCGGTGCTGACCCTGCGGTTGTTCAAAGCCGACAGCAAACGCGGCGTGGCCGTCCATCGGGTGGCGACCGACGCCGACCCGCAGGAGATCGCCGGCCGGATCGGGGGCGGGCTGATCGGGCTGATCGCCGACGAGACCAACCGCGAACATGCGGCTCGCGTGGCCGCAGCCCTGGCGGCCGGACATGGCGACGGTGGGCCTGGCGGCCGATTGGTCAAGCGCCTCACCGTCACCCGTGGCGTCAACGGACGCGGCGCCAAGGACATGGGTGTGCTGCCCCACCTCCTGCCCGGCTACCGCCCGGCAC